>JBDLVK010000014.1:0-6994 GCA_039804825.1 Bacteroidota bacterium | reverse complement strand
ATAATTTTGTTCAATTCAGCTTTATCGATGTCGATGTGAATCACTTTCGCTTGTTTTGCATAACGTGAAACATCACCCGTTACACGATCATCGAAGCGCATACCAACAGCAATTAACACATCGCATTCATTGGTCAAAACGTTCGGTGCATAATTTCCATGCATTCCTAAATAACCAACATATTGTTCATGATCGGTTGGAAATGCTCCCAATCCAAGCAAAGTCGCAGCCACAGGAATTCCACTTTTTTCAACAAAATCCAAAAGATCCTTTTCTGCATTGGATAAGAAGATTCCTTGTCCTATCAATAAATAAGGCTTTTTTGCTTGGTTGATTAATTCTGCCGCTTCTTCAATTAATGCCTGATTGATCGTTGGCTTGATGCTGTAACTACGAATTGAAACACACGGTTCGTAAATAAAATCCACCATTCCAAATTGTGCATCCTTTGTGATGTCCACCAAAACGGGGCCTGGACGACCCGTTCGTGCGATGTAAAATGCTTTTACCAATGCTGGTGCAATATCTTCCGCTTTTGTTACTTGGATATTCCATTTGGTTACCGGCATTGAAATTCCAATCACATCCGTTTCTTGAAAAGCATCTGTTCCCAATAAATGCGAAGCAACTTGTCCTGTAACACAAACGACTGGTGTTGAATCGATCATGGCATCGGCCAATCCCGTAATTAAATTCGTTGCTCCAGGTCCTGAAGTTGCAAAGCACACACCTACTTTACCTGAAGTTCGCGCAAAACCTTGCGCAGCATGAATTGCCCCTTGTTCGTGTCGCACCAACACATGCTGAATGGTATCTTTAAAATCGTACAAGGCATCATAAATTGGCATAATTGCCCCGCCAGGATAACCAAATAAGGTTGTAACTCCTTCTTTTTCTAAGCAGCGCATCACTGCTTCTGCACCTCTAATCTTCATCTTTACTTATTTATCTGTTATACAACCTTCTGAAGCACTGGCCACACATTTTGCATAGCGGTACAAAACGCCTTGTTTTACTTTCATTTCCGGTTGGATCCAATTTCTTTTTCTTTCTGCTAAAACTTCATCTGAAACGTGAAGTGTTAGGGTGTTTTTCTTTGCATCGATGGAAATTTTATCGCCATTTTCTACGAGTGCAATTGTTCCTCCATCAAATGCTTCAGGAGTGATATGTCCAACGACAAATCCATGCGTTCCGCCTGAAAAACGTCCATCAGTTATTAGAGCAACAGATGCTCCCAATCCAGCTCCCATAATTGCCGAAGTTGGTTTCAACATTTCTGGCATTCCAGGTCCGCCTTTTGGTCCACAATAACGAATGACAACAACAGAACCTTCTTTCACTTTACCATCACGCACACCATCAATTACGGCATATTCATCATCGAAAACTACAGCGGTACCTTCAAAATATTCACCTTCCTTACCACTAATTTTTGCAACCGAACCTTCTTCCGCCAAGTTTCCGTAAAGCACTTGCAAATGGCCTGTTTCCTTAATTGGATTACTGATTTCATGGAAGACTTGTTGTCCAACCATCAAATCCGGAACCGTTTCAAGATTTTCTGCCACCGTTTTTCCAGTTACAGTGAGGCAATCGCCATGAAGCAAATTCATTTTTAGTAAATATTTCATAACAGCTGGCACACCTCCAACTCGATGAAGATCTTCCATCAGGTAATTTCCACTCGGTTTCAAATCAGCTAATACAGGTGTTTTATCGCTAAAGCGTTGCACGTCATCCACCGTTAATTTCAAACCAACCGAATGTGCCATTGCAATTAAATGAAGCACCGCATTCGTTGAACCACCTAGCACTAATGTCATCGTTATCGCATTTTCAAATGCTTTCATCGTCATGATATCACGCGGTTTGATGTCCTTTTCGAGCAATAAACGCATGGCTTTTCCTGCGGCTTCACATTCTTTTTGCTTTTCATCGCTTAGCGCTGGATTCGAAGAACTATAAGGTAAACTCATTCCCAATGCTTCGATTGCTGAAGACATGGTATTTGCAGTGTACATTCCACCACAAGCACCAGCACCAGGACAAGCATTTTTTACAACCCCTTTGAAATCTTCCGGGGTAATCGTGTTGTTGAACTTTTTACCAAGGGCTTCAAAAGCAGAGACGATATTCAAGGATTCACCCTTCCAATTTCCTGAATGAATAGTTCCTCCGTAAACCATAATTGCAGGACGATTCAATCTTCCCATAGCGATGATCGAACCAGGCATATTTTTGTCACAACCAACGACAGCAATTAGTGCATCATACCATTGCGCATTGACAACTGTTTCAATTGAATCCGCAATGATATCACGTGAAATCAGTGAATATTTCATTCCTTCTGTTCCGTTGGAAATACCGTCACTTACACCAATAGTATTGAAAATCAACCCAACCAATTCTTGATCAACAACTGATGTTTTAACTTTTTTCGCAAGATCATTCAGATGCATGTTGCACGTATTGCCTTCATAACCTGTACTTACAATTCCAACTTGCGCTTTTGCAAAATCTTCATCGTTGAAACCAATTCCATACAACATCGCTTGAGCTGCAGGTTGCGTTTCGTCTTGCGTGATCGTTTTACTGTATTTATTCAATTCCATCAGTTATAAATAAACATGTTGATATTCATTTGTTGCGACTCTTCGCTTATACATGCGCTGCACCAAATAGCTGTTTGTATCTTCCCAATTCATTGGAAAACGGTAGTCATTAAATTGTTCAATTCCAATTACTTCAGCTGCCGTTCCGCAGAAAAATGCTGCATCGGCCGATAGCAATTCCTCTGGTTTGAAGAAACGTTCAACGATTTCTACACCAAGTTCTTTTGCTAATTCAAAAACTGTTGCACGTGTAATTCCAGACAGAATATTTCCTAAAGGTGCAGTTACCAATTTCCCTTCTTTTTCAAAAAAGAAATTCGCTCCAGGTCCTTCTGCAATGTTTCCATTGATATCGGTCAAAAGAGCTTCATCGAATCCTTTCTGTTTTGCTTCTGTTGTTGCTAAAATGCTGTTTGTGTAATGTCCAACTACTTTTGCTTGCACATGACATGCTTTCGGATTTGGGCGTTGGTAGGAAGACAGTATCACCTTCAACATTTTATCTCCTAGGTATTTTCCCCATTCCCACACCATGATGACTACATTCACATCATCTGTAGGTGTAAGCGACATGTTCTCGCCAAGAAAAACCAATGGACGAATGTAGGCATCACTCAAACTGTTCAATTCCAACAAGCGGTAGGTGATTTGCTCAAGTTCTTCAGAAGAATAATTCAATGAAATGTGCATTTTTTCAGCCGAATAATGCAAACGATCATAATGTTCCTTTGCCTTAAAAATTCGCGTTCCATCAGGTGTTTCATAGGAACGGATTCCTTCAAACACACCATTTCCATAGTGCATTGTTTGGTTGAACAATCCAACTTTCGCATCTTTTGCTTTAACATACTCACCGTTTAAAAAAACGATTGTTTCATCTGTGTAATACATCATTTAAAAATTTACATAAACTAAAAAAGCCTTCCCCATATGAATGAGAAAGGCTGACTTTTTTGAACACAAGCAATTCTCACTCCATCGGAATGATAATAATGATTGGGATAATAATTGCTTGCTTCATACCTAACTGTAACTTAAAAAACACTACTATCTGTTAACTACTATGAATTTATTTGTGAACGATACCGAAGCATTCGTCAACTTTACAAAGTACACACCTGTTGCGAGATTCTCTTTTAAAAACACATCAACCTTGTTGTCATTCGCATCAAATTTTACGTTTTCTGATGCAATTGCTTGTCCAGTTGAATTGACTAATTGTACGTTTAATTCCTCCGATTTAGGGAACGAATAGTAAATATTTAACACATTGTTCTCTTGGCTATAATTCGCCGTGATCTCATTTTCTTTGTTGCATAAATTATCAACCGAAATAGTTTTTAGCTGACGTGTTGTTCCATCTAAATCTGTTTGCGACAAGCGGTAATAACTTACACCTCTGTTCACAGAATAATCTTGGAACGAATAATCTGAATATTCCGTTGAATTGATTCGACCTTGTACTGTTGTCAACTCAGCGAATTGACCATCAGCGTTGGCCTTTTCAATGGTAAAAAATGCATTGTTGTGCTCAGTTGCTGTTTCCCAAATAAGATTATTGAAGTTTTCATTGCAAAAACCTTTAAAATCGATTAATTCTATTGGTAATACGACAATTGAACCGCATGAACCAGAAAAACTTGGTGGCGAAAGTGTTGGCGTATACAGCGTATTTGAACTAAGTGTTTTTGTGATTCCCGAACCGCTACTTGATGGCACTGTTCCAAAATAGGTGACCGAGATACTTGTAGCAGGTGACGAAGCATCACTCACAATATTTGTACTCCCACTTGTTAAAAATTGACAGTCACGAACAAGTACATTACATGCATTACTAAAACCATTTGCTGCATAAATATCAAATCCCAAATCACCTGAGTTACTTAAGAAAACAGTTGAATCAACAGTCAAATTAATTGTTTTTGCAGATGAGAACGCACCAGATGTGCCCGAATAACGGCAGGCAATTGCACCACCTCTTAATGTCCCAGCAGATTTTCCATTGCTTTCAAAACGACATTTTGTAAAACGAGCAGTTCCTGCATTCATAAAGAAACCTCCCCCATAAACTGTTGTAGATACTTGTCCTGCAGTATTTCCTTGGATGATACAATTTGACACATTTAGTACACCATTTGTCTGAGAAATTGCCCCACCATGTGAAGCCATATTGTTTGAAATTCTGCAATTTTTTACTGTCACATTTGTTGTTGCATCACCTTCAATTCTCAATCCACCACCATCAAATGAACCCACTTTGTAGTTGTTTGAAAGAATTGAATTTTCAATAAGTAAAGTGATGCTGGTTCCATACGCTTCGATTCCACCTGTGTAAGCCGTTCCATTCGTATTACAAAAACTTCCACCACCTTTTACGGTAACCGATGAATTGGACAAAACTGAAAGAGCAGGATTACCACCCGACAAACCATTTTCCAAAAAATTGACATTCTCCAGCAAAATTCCTGAACGCAAAACCCCTGCTCCGCCAATCGTTATTGCTTGTCCGCTATGCCCTGGAGTTTGAGTTCCATTGTTATCAAATTCGCGAATAGTCATGTTCTTTAAAACGACATTGCTCGCGTTGATATACATGAAGTATTCAGTTGGTGTTCCGTGGTGATTGTGATCAAAAATAGTTGTGTTCATGTTCGACCCCATGAATGTTAGTCCAGCAACGGTAATGTTGAACCCTGCTTCGTCAATGCTTGCTCCGCCAGTTGCACTGTATGTCCCCGCATCAATGTAAATTACATCTCCACTTGTAAGAACATTTGTTCCTGAAGGGCCATACGTTACCCATAAATTTTTCAATGTTAACTTTGGAGTGGAAGCACTGAGTCCGTTGTTGGAATTATTCCCAACAACAGAACAGTAAGTATCATTTGTAGTGCTTGCATCATTTACGTAGTAGTTAGTAGCAGTAGCGTAAATTGAGGATGTACAAGAAAACAACAAACTAAAAATTGCTAAGCCCAAATTGGACGAAACTTTTTTCGAAATATTATTGAAGAGTGGTTTCAACATAATTTTAAGGTTTGTAACTGTTAGCATTCTTGAAGCAAACATACAAGCTCTTAAAGTCCTGTTAAAATTAACTACGCATATGGTTAACATACGCAGTGAAATGCAAATATTTGGGGTGAATGGTTAGCTTAAAAAGTTAAATGGTTAGCTTTAATTCTTCTCAATCAGCTTCTGTTCCAGTAAATTAATAGAATACGAACGAGATACCGGAATTTGGTTTTCTAAACCTTGTAATTCTAATTTATAGGCTTGAGCCTTACCAGAAATCGCGATTAATCGAGAAGGATTGATTAAAAAAGACTTATGTACGCGTTCAAACTTTGTATTTTCAAGCGATAAAATTTCTTCCATTTTTTTTAAAGAGAATCGCTCCATCATTTTCTTTACATTATTGCTTTTATCGAAGTAGTAAATAATAACATAATTGTCATTCGCTTCAAAACAAATAAGTTGATCAATCGGCAGTTTTAAAAGTGTTTTACCCGTTTCGCTTTCCAAACAAAAGAGCGGAACATACTCAATTTCTGATTTTTCTTCTTCAATGATTTCTTTAATCGATATTTTTAGTTTGGCTTCGTTGAAGATAAAATAAAGCACCACAACCATCGTTGGAAGAAGCGCACTGACCAAAAATGTTGTTATGAAAAGAAATAATGAACTTTCTTCCCCATGAAAAATGAGCCAACAACAGCAGCTTGCTACCAATCCTGAAATGTGAAAAGAACTAACAAATATACCTCTAAAATTCTTGCCATTGACCATTTGAACCCTCACTATTTCAAGAAGGACTAATTCAACTAAACTTACAAATCCGATTAAGGAAATATATCCAACAACTGATGCTGGTGCAGGATTTACGAACGAAAAAGAATCAAAGAAAAATACAATCAACGCCGAATAGATGCCATAACTGACAGCGATTAAACTTCGATTTTTCAGTGTTCCTAACATGTGGTTATTTTGTCAATTTTCTTAGCCCAACTATCATCAATCCTATGAAAATGACAATCAAGCTGATTACAAACCAAATAATTTTTTGTGAATAGACACGCAATTGCTTTTCAGAATTTTCATTTTGTTTCGCTAAATCACGTTCTTCCTGGACTAATTCTAATTCAAGTTCTTTTTTTGTAATCTCATTCCTAAAACTCAAATCATCTAATTGATTACGTATATGTAAACTATTGATTTGATCATTTAAACGCACAAATTCTTCGTACTTCAATGTTGCGGCTTTCCAGTCTAGTTTTGCTTTTAAGACCTTAATTTCAGACTTGTATAATGCAAGTAATTGTGTCTTAACTCCCGTATTTTCAGCTATTCTTTCAGCACTAGCAAATGAATTCATCGCA
>JBDLVK010000013.1:0-7685 GCA_039804825.1 Bacteroidota bacterium | reverse complement strand
AAATTGAACAGTTTCAAAACGAGGTTTTACGCCCAATTTTGAAGTTTCAACATGCCTTTTTTGAGCTTTATTTTAAGAATAATTCTCAATTCTTGAAGTTGATTCAAGAAAAGAAATCACGACTAGAATTTCAGAATAAGATTTCGCAATTCATTTCAAATCAAGCAAATATTAAACATCAATTAATTGGAAGCGTAATTGGAATGTTAGCCAATGAAGAATTAAACTATTACCACGCAAATAGCGCTGAACTAAACAAGCGCATCAGTCAAATGGTTTGTCAACGTGTTTCGGACACGTTTTATTGAGCTAATTTTTCTGCCACTAATTGGTCAATTGGGAAGGTGAAAAGTTCTTTTTTCAGATTGTTTAATGGAATCCAACGATGTTTTTCTCCTTCGGCTGTTAACGGAACTTCGTGCTGATCTGTCACGATTGATTTCCAATTTGAATAGCGCACAGTGTAATAGAAAGAAAATAATTGATCTTGAGAATTAAATTTTGACTCTTGAAAAAACTCATTGAAATAGAATAATTCATCCACCTCTATCTCAATATTCAATTCTTCTTGAAATTCTCTGATCAAGGTTTCTTTAAATCCTTCTCCGAATTCCATTCCTCCACCTGGAAATTTCGTGAAGGCAAACCCATTTCTATTCTCATCCGAAATTAGAACTTGATTTAAATCATTGATCAAAAGTCCGTAAACGCGTATATTGAAATTAGTTTTCAAACCCAAGTTCTTTTCTTTTTTTTGCACTTAATTTTGTTGCAATCAACTGATGTGCTTCACTCAAAATCGATTCCCATTCACAGACTGAAAATCGATGAATATCATCAATTTCTATCCACTTGTAACGACCCAAATAAGGAGCCTTTCTTACACCTTCTTTTTCTAGATAATCATCAAAATCTTCATCTGAAACTTTTACCGAGGCATTTATTGGATTTGCATCTGGGGTAGTGATGAAATACATTTTATCGCACACGTTTAAACAAACATGATGATCCCATTTAATATCCGAAGTTGTCCCAGGTAATTTCTCACCTATTGCCAAAATGGTTTCTAACATCTTAGGCTTCTAGGATGGATTTTATGTTTGGTTTGAAATACAATTCTGATTTCATCACTTTTCCATCTTCACGATAGATTGGTTTTCCTTCAGCGTCTAATTTACTCATATTCGAACGTTGAATTTCTTGGAAGACTTCTGCAATTTTATGCTGTAAACCATGTTTTAAGATTGTTCCACAAAGAATATACAATTGATCACCCAAAGCATCTGCAATTTCAACGATATCACCATTTTGAGCAGCTTCTAAATACTCTTCATTTTCCTCACGCATTAATTTATAACGCAATAAAATTTCAGCTTCGGTTAACTCCGTTGTTGGTGTATAATTGTTTTCAATTCCAAATGCATTGTGAAATGTTTCCACTGCTTCAATTGTTTCTTTTAATGTCATTTTGCAAAATTTTACTCAAAGATAACAATTGCCTTGAATGAAAAAAATGTCTTATTCGACCCAAGTTGTAATCACGCGAAATCCAATTGTAGGCGCCACTTCAGCATAGGATGTTTCTGATTCTAAACGCACATCGTAACCCGTGTTTCGCCATGCTCCGCCCATGGCAATTCCTTTTGTTGAAAGCATTTCTGCAACATTCCCATTCAAATTGTACACATCAAATTGGTTTGGCCAATAGGATTTAACAGGAGCTGTAATATCAAATCCACCAAAAGCTAAATCGTCAAATACTGGAATTACTTCATACTTATCAGTGCTTGGATTTCGATGAATACTTTCTGCCCCTAATTGTAAATGATTGCACATCAATTGTCCGTTCGCATTTCTTAGTTTATTTGTTCCCCAAGCATATCCAACTGTCCGGTTATCACCTCTTCCGGCTCTTACAAATTCTTCCTTTGTGGGTAAACGAAATTTAAACTTCGTCGTTCCAAATTGTTTGTTGAATTTCGCAGTTAACCAATCGCAGTAAAGTAAAGCAGCTTCATAGGAAACATTTACAACTGGATAATCTTTGTAGGCAGGATGTGAAAAATAATAGTCGACATAGGTCATATTACTGCTCCCACCAAGGTTCCATTTCAAGGAATCAATTTGAGCAATTGCCAACTTTTCCAAATCACCAGACATTTTTAATTCATTTAAAAAAAGCTTGTATTCTGCATTTGAAACTTCGGTTTTAGAAATATAAAATAATTGAACAGATTTAAGCGAATCATTCACGTATACGTTTCCGGAAGGAACAAAGGACATGTTTTTAGAAAGCGATTTTTTGATTTGTTTCTCTTGCTTCTCACTAGTTGTATAGCTCATAAACAGAACGGTAAGCAAAGGAAAAAGAAGTAAAATTGTTTTCATATTAGATTATTTGGGAATAAAACTAATTTAAGGCAATTGTTTACAATCAACTTTTATTGAATCAACAAGTCAACTGATCTAAATCATTCCAAAAATTAGGATAGCTTTTCGCTACAGCTTCAGCATTTTCAATCGTTACACCTTTTTTTGAAAATAATCCAACAATGGCCATGCACATCGCAATTCGATGATCATTGTGTGAAAACACATCGCCCCCTTCTATTGTACTTCTTCCATGAATGTGCATTTCATCATCGAGTATATCTATCCCCACTCCAAGCTTTTCAAATTCTTTTTTCAGCGTAAGACCTCGATCACTTTCTTTATTTTTCAAGCGCTTTACACCTGAAATCACGGAAAGACCAGGACAAAATGCGGCGAATGAAACCAAGGCTGGAAACAAATCGGGACAATGCGTTGCGTCAAACTGAAATGCTTTTTTTTCGGTTCCATTTACGGAAATTCCATCGGTTGAATAGTGCAGATTACAACCTGCGAAAATAAGCGCATCCAACATTTTTTTATCGGCTTGTAAACTAGACATGGAAAGCCCAGAAATAGTAATTTCCGCTCCCAAAGCAGCCGCAACGAGCCAATAACTTGCTGCGCTCCAATCACCTTCTACTAGATAGTCGCACGGAATATAATTTTGTTTTCCTGCTATCAAAAATCGTTCAAATTTGTCATTCTCGATACGAATTCCAAATTTCTGTAAGGTATTTAAGGTCATTTGAACATAGGGTTTACTTGCTAATTTTTCAACGAACAAATCTGAAGCATCATCTACAAAAGGTAAAGCCATCAATAAACCCGAGACATATTGCGAACTTTGCGAACCATCAACTGTATAAGTTCCTCCTTTCAATGGTCCTTTCACTTCAATTGGTAATAATCCATTTATTGATTTGACCTCAACATTCATTTTTGGTAAATGCTCTTCAAAAAAATGCAATGAGCGTTTCAGTAAAGAACCTTTTCCTGATAATGATATCGTAAGATTTTGAGCTGCGACAATTGGTGTTAGCAATCGAATGGCTAGCCCACTTTCTCCAACATTGAGCTGCTCCGAATAAACGAATTTCCCACCAAAAATAGTATACGAATTAGTATCAATCGACTCAACCTTAGCGCCTAAAAGTTCAATCGCTTTTAAGACATGTAAAACATCATCACTCGCTCCACAATTCGATATTGTAGATAATCCTTTCGCCAAAGAAGCAGCTATTATTGCTCTTTGCGCATCACTTTTTGAGGCTGGAACAACAATTTTACCTTTTACAATTTTTGGAAGTACTTTAAATTGCATTAGTCTTCTTTTTTCGTCAAGTTTGGATTCATCACTTTCGTTTGATGACGAATGGATTCTTGGTGCATAGCGTCCATAAATTTGCGGACAAACATTTCCGACAAGTTCATTTCATCACTCATTTCCAAACGATTCGCAATCATTTTTGCCCAAAGCTCTTGTTGAAGAATGGTCATGTTGTGCTCACGTTTATAATTCCCTACTTGCTCACTAATGCGCATGCGTTCAGACAACAAATCGAACAAACGATCATCCAAAATTCCAATTTTAGAGCGCAGATCTTTCAATAAATCATCTTCCAATGGTAATTCACTTGAGCGAAGAACTAATTGATTCATCAATTCTACCAATCCAAGAGCGGTGATTTGTTGTTTGGCATCTGACCATGCTTCATCCGGATTTGGATGTGTTTCAATCATCAATCCTTCAAAATTCAAATCCATTGCTTTTTGAGAAACTTCAAGTAATAAATCTCTTCTTCCAGAAATATGGCTTGGGTCGCAAATCAAAGGGATTTCTGGTATTCGTTCACGTAAAGCAATTGGAATTTCCCAGCTCGGAATATTTCTATATTTTGGATGTTTGTAAAATGAGAATCCTCGGTGAACCGCTGTTAAATCTGATATTCCAGCCTGAGCAAGACGTTCAAAAGCACCAAGCCACAATTCCAAATCTGGATTCACAGGATTTTTAATCATTACTGGAATTGACACTCCGTGCAATGCATCAGCTATTTCTTGAACAGCAAAAGGATTAACAGTTGTTCTAGCACCAATCCACAAAACATCAACTCCTGCTTTTAACGCCGATTCAACGTGTTGCTTGTTAGCGATTTCTACTGCGGTTGGTAAATTAAATGTTTTCGCTGCATCAATTAGCCAAGGCAAAGCGATCTCACCCATTCCTTCGAATGAATTTGGTCGCGTACGTGGTTTCCAAATTCCAGCGCGTATTAATTCAGTCGAAGTATTATTCTTCAAGCCTTCAACAATAGTAAACATTTGCTCTTCAGACTCAGCACTGCATGGACCAGAAATTAAAAATGGTCGCTTCCCTTCACGTATTTTGCTTCTTAAATTCAATTAATTGCTGTTTTAAAGAATTTCTAAAGGTTAAAAGTACAATGTTCTAAGTTCTTTCGCTATTTTAGAGCAAGTTAATTTTCAATTTCTCAAAAGGATATTCGCATGAAAAAATTTATAAAACGCATACTGCTCTTAATTGTCATTCTTTATGTAGGTGCTTGTGGTTACATGTATTTTCGACAAGAATCATTTATTTTTCATCCAGAAAAGTTAAACGCTTCAACTGAACTTAAATTCGATCAAGCTTTTGAAGAAGTAAACATTACTTCGAACGGAGAAAAATTGAATGGTGCTTTGTTTAAGGTTAAAGATTCAAAAGGCTTGGTTTTCTTTTGTCACGGAAATTCTGGGAACATTCTAAAACAAGCTGAAGCAGCAAAGTTTTATACAGATTTAGGATACGATTTCTTTTCATTTGACTATCGCGGATATGGAAAAAGCACTGGCGAAGTTGAGAGCGAAGAACAATTTTTTTCAGATGTACAAGCATTTTATGATCAACTAAAGAAGAATTACAAAGAATCGGAAATTAACGTAATTGGTTATTCACTTGGAACCTGTTCAGCAGCAATGCTGGCCGCAAAAAATGCTCCTGAAAAACTCATTCTTATTGCACCTTACTATTCGCTTTCAGACATGACGATTCGTCGCTACAAGGTAATCCCTCCATTTTTATTGAAATACAAATTTGACACTTACAAATACGTTCAACAAGCGAAAATGCCCATTTTATTAGTTCATGGAGACAATGATCCTGTGATTCCTTTTGATTGTTCATTGCAACTCAAAGAAGACTTAAAGAAAACAGACATTTTTGTTCCGATTAAAGGTCAAGATCACAATAATTTCGAAGAAAACTCAACCTATTTGGAAGCAGCCACGTCTTTTCTTGCAGATTAAAAATTATATAACATTGGATTAATCTAAAAATAATTTAACTTCACACTTTCTTTTGTATAACCTAATTCAATAGGCATGTTAAAACAAATTATACAAAAAACCACTCTTTTTTCTTGTTTGATGATGGCTGCTTTTCAAGTAAAAGCCCAATCGGACCATTGGGAGACAGTTGTTTACGACAATAGCACATGGAATTATATTATTCCAACTGCAACAACCCCGACAAATTGGATTTCACCTACTTTCAATGCATCAACTTGGAACACAGGTCCTGGAGGTTTTGGCTTTGGTGACAGTGACGACAACACAGTCTTGCCGACAGGAACAACAACAGTATATCATCGAATTGCATTTAATGTTATTGATGTTAGTTTAATTACGAAAGCCATATTCAATATGGATTACGATGATGGTTTTGTAGCGTATTTAAACGGTGTTGAAATAGCTAGAAATGGTCTTACAGGAACTGGTCAGCCAACCTACAATCAATTAGCATCCATTTCACATGAAGCTGTTTTGTACACGGGTGGCTACCCTGATCAATTTGTCTTTAATCAATCTCAAGTTCAATCTGCAATTGTAAATGGATCTAATGTACTTTGCATAGAAACGCACAATCAAACAGCGGGTTCATCAGATTTAACATCGAGAGCGTTTTTGTCGTTTGGAATTTCAAACACCTCGACAAATTACGGCCCTACTCCAACATGGTTTGTGCCACCAGTTGAATTATCTTCGTCCAATTTGCCCATTGTGATTTTAAATACAAATGGAGTTACGATTCCAGACGAACCAAAAATTGATGGGTTCATGGGAATTATCAATAACGGACCAGGAGTAACAAACCACATTACTGATCCAACCAATGAGTTTTACGGACAAATTGCTATAGAGCGAAGAGGTTCTTCTTCTAACACATTCCCAATGAAATCTTATGGTTTGGAGACAAGAGGTCCCGACACCAACATCAATTACAACGCATCAATTTTTGATTGGCCAGCTGATAACGATTGGATCTTATACGCACCTTACACTGATAAAGCACTCATTCGAAACGTTTTAACTTATAAAATGGGGACTGAAATGGGACGATGGGCTCCAAGAACCCAACTGTGCGAAGTTGTCTTGAACGGAGAGTACATTGGAGTTTATGTTTTCATGGAACGAATCAAAGTAAATCCAGGTCGTGTGAATATCGATCCATTGAATTACAACGATACGCTAAACAACGAATTAACAGGTGGATACATTTTCAAAATTGACAAAACGACAGCCGGTGGTGTAATTTCGTGGAATTCTCCTTACACAAGTGCAGCGCCAGGTAATGGAACAATCGGTTATCAATTGCACGACCCAGAAGCGATTGATATGCACCCAACTCAATTACAATACATTGAAGATTTTGTTACGAATTGGGAAAATGCACTTACTGGACCAAATTTCACAGATCCTGTTCTAGGTTATAAACCTTTTATTGATGAAGCCTCATTTATAGACTTTATGTTGGTGAATGAAGTTTCTAAAAATGTGGACGGTTATCGTATTTCCACTTATCTACACAAAAACCGTGTAAGTGAAGGTGGTGAAATTGTTGCTGGCCCATTGTGGGATTTTAACCTAGGTTTTGGAAATGCAAACTATTGCCAAGGTGGTGATACAACAGGTTGGGAAATCAATTTCAATTCTATCTGTGGTGGTGGATGGCAGAACCCATTTTGGTGGGGGCGACTTCTTCAAGATCCAGAATATGCACATGCCGTAAAATGCCGTTGGTTAGAATTGCGCCAAACAACTTTAAGCACGAATTATTTAATGGATTACATTGATAGCATGGCGTTGATGTTAACAGATCCAGCTGCAAGAAATTACAACAGATGGCCAATTTTAGGCACTTATGTTTGGCCTAACAATTTTATCGGTAACACCTATCAAGAAGAAATTGATTATATGAAACAATGGCTATTGGGTCGTTTAACTTGGATGGACAATAACATGTTTGGTACTTG
>JBDLVK010000012.1:0-56915 GCA_039804825.1 Bacteroidota bacterium | reverse complement strand
CAATGATTTGTGGCAAGAATCGTTCCTGTTTTGACCATTCAGGTTGAAGGAATAATTTACATGCGTTTGAGACTTTTGCAGCATGTTCTTCAGCCCATGTGAAATCGGAAGAGTGGTTGATAATGACTTTTAATTCGGATGCTTTTGAATAGGCTTCATCAACCGGAGCTTTAAATTTCTTCGGAGAGAAACAATACCAATCAATTGTACCAATTAAATCATACGTTCCAGAAGTTTCAATGGCAATTTCAATGTGAAGCTCTTTCAATCGATTAGTCAGGGTTGCTAAATTATACATGGCTGGTTCTCCACCCGTAATAACAACGAAATCAGTACCAGATGTTACAACTTCATTAACGATGAAATCAATACTTAAAAGTGGGTGGTCATTCATTTCCCAACTTTCTTTTACATCACACCAAACACAACCAACATCACATCCAGCTAGTCGAATGAAAAAGGCAGCTCTACCTGAGTAAAAACCTTCACCTTGAATGGTGTAAAAATACTCCATCACAGGTAAATGCTGATTTGTATCTACATCTTTTACTTGCATCTACACAAAAATAGAATTATTTTACAGATGTAACGCGATTTAAATCCTTTACATTGAGTTCAACTTGGCCTTTTTCATTGGCTTCAAAATTACGTTCGAACTTGACGTTTTCAAGCCATTGAGTTGAACCATAGGAGTGTTTTTGAAAGATCGTTTGACTAAATGTTTCATCAAATGTTTCTATTAATATGATGATTTCAATGTGTCTTTTAATTAAATCTTCCAAAGGAATACCAAATAGGGGAGAATCTTCATTCACAAGATGCACAAGTGTCCATGTCAATGGAAAGAAATTCACCTGATCAGTTTCAAGTTTCAAATCAAAATATTCTTTGTTAAATCCGCTTGTTCCATTTCCCGAATCAATGGTTACAATTGCATTTACTTTCGTATTCAATAACACATTGTTGCGTTGATTCACAATTTTGAACATTACAGCTTTACCATTTTCAAAAGGAGTCAAAATAATATGTTTTGAAAATGCAATTTTTAAGGAAGGTTTGGAAAATCGTCCGTACAAAAGACCTGTCGCAATTGCAAAACTTAATAATCCGATGAAAGATTCGGCAGCGGCAATATAACTTATTGTTGCATTGGAAGGATGCAAAGCACCATAACCAACGGTTACAAATGTTTGCGTAGAAAAGAAAAAGGCATTTTCAAAATGATTCAGAGTTGGATTCAACCCTGCGATTCCTTCAACACCTGCAATTAAATAGAAAGATGTAAATATGAGATTTAAAAACAAAAAACTGCCAATAAGAAATGTTGCAAAAACAAAATAGTTTGCATCAATTAAGAATTTATAAAAATCGCGAAAACCACTTAATTTTCCTTTTCGAATAATGTTGTAAGTGCCGTCTTCATTCATTAAACGGCGCACAGGTTTCACGAAAGTACTACCTAAACCAGGATCTTTTGCTTTTTTCATTGCACGAAAATACAATCCATTTTAGTTGTTTTCGATAATTCTCCAATTATTTTTTAAACGATTGTATTCTTCTAGAAAAGCAACAAATCTGTCTTCTTTTGCGCCCGAATATTCATTGTTCTGAATCTCAATATAACACTGTTTGATAAGCTCTAAAACATTCGATTCTAGTAACAAACGAGATGTTTGCGTTTCGAAATTATAGGTTTGAAAAACTTCTAATATTCTGTTTTTGTCACGAATATCAGCTTCTGTTGGCTCTGCAATTTTATCGAGTTTATAGAGAATTGGTAGCAATCTGGCGCTTAAATCAATAAAATGACGTAGAATTATGACTGCTTCGTTAACTTCCTGAATGTTTTTAACTGTCATACGATTCTTGTTTGGGTTTCAAAGCTAAGACGAACGAACTGATGAAATAGTTGGATGTTGAATTTAGAAATGAACATTTGAAAGAACCGTGTGAATAAATTTATTTGTTGGGAGAACAAATGGTTTTTTATATTTGCCACGAAACTTGAACATTATAATGCGTTTTTGGCTGTTATTTTGTGCATTTTTTCAATGTATAAGCATTGCCAATAAAACAAAGACACTTATGAAAAAAACGGTACTACTTTTAGCAGCCATTGCTGCATCGTTCACATCTTTTTCTCAAACACAAATTGGAAATTCAAATTTTGAAGCTTGGGAAACAACTTCAAATGAAATAAAAGAGCCAGTAAATTGGAACAGTTTTAAAACAGCAACTGGTACTTGGAATAGTTTTGGTGGACAACAAATGAATTGGTCTTCATTAGTTAGACCTGGTTCCACAGGTATTAAGTCAGCAGTTATTTGGGCAAAAAGTACACTTGGTGTTGTTGCAAATGGAAACATGACGTTGGGAAGAATTGAAATGGGTTCAACAACGGCTTCAAGTAGTTCAAATTATAATTATTCTCAAACTACAGATGCGGCATTTTCTGAAACAATTCCAGATGCTCCAGATTCCATTGTTTTTTGGGTAAAATATAAGCCAGTTACTGCAGGAACAAATACGGCCAGAATCAGTGCTATTATTACCAATAATACCAATAATTACAAAGATCCTAATGATGTTGGAGGCGCTAATACTGTTGCAACTGCAATTCTGAATTTCCCAACAACTTCAAATGCTTGGGTACGAAAATCAGTTCCATTTACATATGTTGGTTCAGCTTCCAATGCTGCTTACATTATTACGACATTTACAACGAATAGCACTCCAGGTGGTGGTTCTGCAAACGATTCACTTTACATTGATGATATTGAATTAATTTACAATCCCGTTAATCAACCAGTTGTTGCAAATGATGATGCAATTTCAACACCGCAAGATCAGTCCGTTGCAGTATCTGTTTTGTCAAATGATGTAGATCCAGAAAATGCATTGAATTTTAGTTCTCTTGCAGTTACTGTTGCTCCCACTAATGGAACGACTTCTGTTAATACAACAACAGGTGTTGTAACATATACACCAAATGCCGGATGGTTTGGTACGGATGTTTTCACTTATACGATTTGTGACAATGGCACTCCTGTTTTGTGCGATCAAGCTGTCGTAACTGTAACCGTAACTGAGGTAATTGTTGGAAATAATCAAATTATTGCAAATGATGACGTAGCAACAACAAATATGAATACGCCAGTTGTAACAAACGTTTTAGCAAATGATGTTGATGTTGAAAATCAAATTAACAATTCAACATTGAATGTGACAATTCAGCCAACAAATGGAACAACTTCCGTTAATACAACTACTGGTGAAATAACATATACTCCAACAACAGGATATTTCGGAAATGATTCATATACATACGCTATTTGTGACTTTGGAACACCTGCTGTTACATGTGATACTGCAGTTGTGAATGTTACCGTGAATTTGAATTGGGGAGTTAATGAAGTTGGTGCAGAAGAAATTCAAGTCACTTTTGAAAATCAAATCATTCATGTTTTAGGAAATGATTTATCAGGAACGTATGCTTTGTTTGCAAGTAACGGTCAACTTGTACAAAATGGTGAATTGTCGAGTGAAATTCAAACACGAAATTTGAAAGGAATTTACTTTATGACAATTATGTCAAGCAAAGGAAACGCTACGAAGAAAATATCGATTTTATAATAGAGTTTATTATTTTGAAAACTACCTCTGAAATTCAGGGGTAGTTTTGTTTTATGCCAATTCTGTATGAAAAAACTACTATTCTTAATAATTGCATTATTGACGTTCAATAGCTATGGTCAGACAGGTAAGCTAGTTGGAAAAGTTCGCGATGATAAAGGAGAAGCAATTATCGGCGCAGCAATTATTTACAAGAAAGACGTAACCATTGGTGCCATGTCGGATGAACAAGGAAATTATATCTTGGAAATTCCAGCTGGAAAGAATCGATTGATATGTCGTTACACGAACATGATCACAGACACTTTTGAGATCGTAATTTTTGAAAATCAAACTGTGTCACATGATATTGTGTTAAAACAATATGTCAAAGAATTAATTGCCGTAGATGTGAAAGTAGGGAAATTCGATAAGGCGATTGAAGATCAGACTGTTTCAATGGAAATTATCAAGCCGGCAATTATTGAAAATAAAAATACGAGAAGTATAGAAACTGCTTTGGATCAAACACCAGGTTTAAATATTCTTGACGGTGAACCACAAATTCGTGGAGGAAGTGGTTTTACATTCGGAGTCGGTTCAAAGGTTGCAGTTATTGTTGACGATATGCCTATGCTTTCGGGCGATGCAGGTCGACCAGAATGGGGATTTATTCCTGTAGAAAATATTCATCAGATTGAAGTGATAAAAGGTGCAGCTTCAGTACTTTCAGGAAGTTCAGCGTTATCAGGTTCGGTTCATATTCGAACTGCTTTTCCGAAAAGTACTCCATTGACAAAAGTAAATGTCTATTCAGGATTGTATTCCTCTCCTTCGGATGCAAGTATGAAATGGTGGGATTCGTATCCTGGAATTCATGGTGTTAATTTTCTTCACTCCCGAATCATTAAACAACTTGATTTAGTGGTTGGTGGAAATTTCAATTACGACCATGGATATATCGGGCCGCCGCGAACAGATTCAATTGTAGCAACGATGTTTCCAGATACAATTTCAAATTTTACTGAAAAGGATTTGGCTTCGATGCGTGGACGTTTGAACTTTAATATTCGTTACCGTTCGAAAAAAATACGTGGATTGAATTATGGTGTGAATGGAAATTTCATGAAGGCGCATTCTACAATGCCCTTAGCGTGGTTGAATGATTCAACAGGATTGTACCGTGCATATCCCGGAGCTATTTTTATCAATGATCAGTTTATTTTTAACTTGGATCCCTTTGTTAATTTTTACACTGCGACAGATGGTAAACATAGTTTGAGAGGGCGTGTTTTGCATACTGATAACAATATGACTGCCAATCAATCCAATAAGTCAACAACATTTTATGGAGATTACATGTTCCAGAAAAGTTTTCCTCAGTTGAAAAATTTGGATTTTATTGGAGGTTTAACAGGAACATTTACAGATTCGTATTCCAATATTTACGTGGGTTCTGGTACGCCTAACAATCAAATGATGAACATTTCAGCTTACACACAATTGGAAAATAAAATTAATAAAACACTGAATTTATCAGTTGGTGGACGTTTAGAATATTTTCAGCTAAATGATACAATTACTGCCTTAAAACCAATATTCCGTGCTGGAACGAGCATAAAAATTTACCAAGAAACCTATCTGAGAGCTTCTTATGGTCAAGGATATCGTTTTCCAACAATCACAGAGCGTTTTATTAAAACAGGAGTTGGAAATTTTGGGGTTTTCCCGAATCCGAATTTGAAACCAGAAAGCAGTTGGAACGCTGAAGTAGGAATAAAGCAAGGATTAAAATTTGGTAAATTATATGGCTATTTGGATATTGCTGGTTTCTGGCAAGAATATCAGAATACAATTGAATACATGTTTGGTATTTGGCATCCGCTTACAACACCTCAAGCAATGGCTTCAAGTGCCGGATTTATGTTTTTGAATACGGGTGAATCTCGTGTTGTTGGACTCGATGCATCTTTTACTGGAATGGCGAAATTGGGTAAAAATGCCGAATTGACATTTATGGCTGGTTACAATTACATTGTTCCAAAAACCTTAACTCCTGATTATGTCTATGCAGTCGATTCTTTGAATAGAGTGTTCTCCTACAATACTACGTCTTTGGATTCAACGAAAGGAATTTTAAAATATCGATTCTTACACAATGTAAAGATTGATGCAGAGGTTGTTTTGCACAAGAAATTGGGAATTGGCTTTTCAGCGAAATATTTCAGTAAGATTATCAACATGGATGCGATTATTAAAGATTTTGAGCAGTTAACAAATGACGTAGATGTATTACAAGATTTGCGTTATATGGATTATTTCAATAACCATCGTTTTGGAAATTGGATTTTCGATGCACGTATTTCCTATAATTTAACTGAAAAACATAAACTGGCAATCATTGGTTCAAATATTATGAACCGCAGTTATTCGTTGCGTCCGTTGAAAATTGAACCGCCAAGAACAATTATGGTTCAATACACGCTTAAATTGGAAGGGAAGAAAAAGGAAATAATAAATTCAGATGTACTTTTGAACGGAAAATCGTAATTCAGCGAATGTTCTAAATACTAACTTCTGTCTCTATGTTCTAAATTTAAACTATCTTTGTTCCGGTTTTTGGTTCCACTTTGGTGGATTAATAAGGAATCCGGTGTAAATCCGGAACTGTGTCTGCAGCTGTAATCACTGTAAGATCGCTTTCAAATATGTCACTGTTAGCCACGGCTGATGGGAAGACGAAAGCGAGTTGGTGAAAGTCAGAATACTTGCCTGAAATCTTTAAAGAAGACTTCAGATTAAAGTCCGATTTAGTGTTCGCCATTCTAGATAGCGCGAGTATTATCTCTTTTAACTGATTTCTTCAACGTTTAATTTAATTTTTAAAACGATGAAGAAAATTTACATGATGGCAGCTGCAGCCATGCTTTGCAGTAATTTATCCGCACAAATTGACAGCGTTGATTTTGAATCCTTTTCGCTAAATCCACAATCGTATGATAATGGTTCAGCAGGAAATGGAAATTTTGTGGTTTCCTCAATTAGTTTCTCAAATTATTATGATGTAGCTTGGGGTTCATGGAATGGATTTTCGATTTCGAATGTAGTTGATAATACAACTTCAGGTTTTGGGAATCAATATGCTTCTTACTCTGGAGGAGGAAAGAACTCAAACAATTATGCAGTTTTTTACCCATCTGGAACAATTGAAGCAATGAGCAATGCTTTAATTGATTCTTTTTATATCACAAACACAACATTTGCTGGAATCTCAATGCGCGATGGTGATGCCTTTTCGAAACAGTTTGGCTCGATAAACGGTGCAAATGGAATTCCAGATGGAACAAATGGTGAAGACTTTTTTAGGGTGTGGGTGATTGCTCAGAATTATTTTAGTCAAACGTATGATTCTACATTGGTTTATTTAGCAGATTATAGAAATGCAGATAATTCACAAGATTACATTCTGCAAGACTGGATTAAAGTCGATGTTTCATCAATGTATGCGCGTACAATTTCATTTAGATTTGAATCTTCTGATATGGGTGCATGGGGCATCAACACACCAACTTATTTCGCACTGGATAATTTGTATTACAGTTTATGGGAAGGTGTAAACGAAATATCAGAACTTCAAATATCAAGCTATCCGAATCCATTTACTGATCAGTTGATTGTTCAAGGAGAAAATGGCTTGTTAGAATTGCGTGATTTAAATGGTAAATTGCTTCATTCAGAAGAATTAAGCGGTTCAACTATCATTGAAACTGCTTCACTTCCTGTTGGAATTTACTTTTTGCAATTAACGAATGATCGAGGCACAGTGCTTCACAAAGTGATCAAATAAATTTGAATCGGTTTTCGATGAAGTTTCTTCTTGTACTTTTTGCTTTATTGCTCAGTTTTCTGTCGTTAGCACAGTTAACTGAGCGTGAGCTTCAGGAGGTTCGAGTGCGTGATTCATTGAGAAACAATGCTGAGAAAGTTCAAACTTTGCGACGTTCTGCCTTGGTTGAAATGCAAGGCGAAGATGTTGGGCAAGTACTGCAAAAATTTGCAGGGGTTGCCATTCGTTCATATGGCGGTTTAGGTGGCTTGAAAACAATTTCAGTTCGCAGTCTTGGAAGTAATCATAGTTCAATTGTAATTGATGGATTTACATTGGTGAACAATCAAACAGGACAAATTAATCTTGGTCAACTACAAACTGAATCATTAGAAAGTATTCAGTTGATTACAGGAGCACAAAAGAACTATTTGGTTCCAACTTCTGCTCAAGTTACAGGAAGTAGTTTGTTGATGGAAACGTTTGAAGGAAGTTTTTCTGCAGATAAACATCAGGTTCGAATAAGTTCAAAAATGGGATCGTTCGGTCAATATGACAATTATTTGAGTTACAAATTTGGTAAGAACCGAATGTTCGTTAGTGTTTTTGGAAAGCACAGAATTGCTAATGGAGATTATCCGTTTGAAGTTCGAAATGGTTCAATGTTATATGCCGGAATTCGAACCAATAATTTTTACCAAGATTTGATGGCTGGTGTTAATGTTGGATTTAAATTAAAGAAAGGAAGTGTTTTCAATTTTGCTTATCGTAAAGATTTTGTGGATCAAGAATTACCGGGAGCGGTTATCTTATATGCTCAAAATCAATTTCAAACATTGAAAACAGAAAATGATCGCTTGCAAGGTTCTTATTTAAAGCATTTTAGTCGTTGGAGCATTCGGGCTTTTTCAGCCTTTTCTCAATTAAAAATGAATTATCTTGATTCAAGTTTTTTGAATGCAGCAGGTTTTTTGCAAAGTAATTATGTGAATTCAATTGGTCAATTTGGTGTGAACACTCGTTTTCGATTGAAAGAACGCTTGTATTTATTCTCAGGATTGGAGCAACAATTTTCAATGTTGGTTTCAACTGTGGATGGTATCGATCATGCAAAAAGAGTTCATTCTTTTGGAGTTGTAGGCTTTAGTTATTATTCTGATAATTTTACAATCACAAGCCAACTTTCAGGTCAATCAATTCGAGATTTCAATGCTGGCATAAGTCGTTTACCCATCAATAAATTGAATCCTTTCGTTCAGCTGGAATCGAAAGAACTTGGGAAAAAATCTAAATTTCAATTCACATTCTTTTATCGAAATTCCTTTCGTATGCCTTCATTTTCCGAATTGTATTACAACTCTATTGGAAATGACGATTTAAAACCAGAAAGAGCAAATCAGTTTTCATTTGGAAAAACACTATCTATCCGAAACGCAAAATCACAATTTGTGAATCGAACGAATATTTATTACAATCAAGTTCAAGACAAAATCGTGGCGATTCCCACAAAAAATCTATTCGTATGGTCGATGCAAAATGTTGGAATTGTGCATATTATTGGGATTGAAGAAAGTGCAGAATGGTGTTACACGCTTTCTACGAAATGGTCAACTTGTTTGGTCATGAATTATACCTTTCAACAAGCTAGTGATTTTACTTCTCCTAATTCTCCAACATATAAGCATCAGATTGCATATGTTCCAAAACATACAGGAAATATTGATCTAACCATAAAACGGAAAAACACAGGTCTTCGAATTTCAAATTTTGCCAGTTCATTGCGTTATTCGCTCAATGAAAATATTCCGGCTAATGTTGTTGATGCATATTGGCTGTTGGATGGAGCTGTATTCTCTAAGCTTCCAATTCGGAAACATGATGTACGATTGCAATTCACAGTAAAAAATTGTTTAAATTCTTCCTATGCAGTTGTTCGTTCATATGTGATGCCCGGAAGATCTTTTTTAATCTCATTGAATTATGCGTTTAAGTAGTATAATTTTTCTAGCCCTAATCATGATAAGTTGTCATAAAGAAGATGATCAACCTGAAGTGAAAAACACCTTAAGTAATGGGATTTTGGTCTTGTGTGAAGGATTATTTCAGCAAAACAACTCTTCCTTGTCATGGATTGATCTAAATTCAGGTTCAATTGATACCGATTTCTTTTCAACTCAAAATAGCCGTTTTTTGGGAGATACAGGAAACGATATGAAAAAATATGGTTCTAAAATTTACATCGTTGTCAATAATTCAAATACAATTGAAGTCATCCAATCCAAGGACGGAAAAAGCGTTAAGCAAATTCCTATGAACAATGGAAATTCAGGTAAACAACCGCGTTCTATTGCTTTCTATAACGGAAAAGCTTTTGTGACATGCTATGATGGTTTTGTCGATGTGATAGATACTGTGAATTTAACTGTTACACAGCGTATTCCAGTTGGTGCAAATCCTGAGGGAATTGCAGTTTCGAATGGAAAGTTGTTCGTTTCTAATTCTGGTGGTTTAAATTACCCAGCAGTAGATTCTACAGTTTCGATAATCGATTTAACAACCTATCAAGAGTTAGATCGTGTTGTAGTTGGAAAAAATCCAGGAGCGATTCAAGTTGATTCAGAAGGGGATGTTTATGTTATAGCACGTGGTAATTATGGGGCAATTCCTTCTCGAATGATCAGAATAAATGCGCTTAATAATTCTGTGGAACAAACGTTTCCATTTGACGCTTCTGGAATGGCATTGATGAATAATTATTTCTTGATTAGCTATTACAATTATTCAACGCAAACAAGTGAAATACGGCTGTTTAATTGCCTTACAGAAAGCATTGAAAACAACTCGTTTATACCAACAACTTATTTTACGACCTTGTATGGGATTCAATATAATGCTAGTACAGATAAGATCTATTGCCTTGATGCGATGAATTATACAAACACTGGTTATGTGCGACAGTTCTCTAGTGCTGGAGTTTTTGAGAAAAGTTATCATGTAGGCTTAAATCCAAGTAAATTGATTGTTTATGAATAAGAAACATTTGTTGGTTTTTATCATTTGCCCACTCATGAATTTGGCGCAAAGTTATGCTCCAGCTCCTGGGATTTCAGGTTCAACAGCCATTTATAAAGATTCTTCTTGCTTTGTTTCTTGGGCATCAAGCGTTGAAATTGCGCGAGGTTCATTGGATATTTCGACTCCGACATTAGGCGTTGCAACATTTGGGGACTCGTTTAATGCACTAGGAGTAGCAGAAGGAGATGGAACCAGTGTTGTGTCCCTTGGAGACAGTGGAATCGCAATTGTAACTTTTTCTTCTCCGATTTTCAATGGTCCGGGAGCTGATTTCGCGGTATTTGAGAATGGATTTGCGGATGATTATATGGAGTTTGCGCATGTTGAAGTAAGTTCAGATGGCTTTAATTTTGTTCGTTTCCCATCACACAGTGAATCACCTGTAATTGTTCAACTTGATAATTTTATGTTTGGCGATTGTCGTATGGTAAACAATTTGGCTGGTAAATACCGACAAGGTTATGGAACGCCTTTCGATTTAGAAGAATTGCTAGGAAATCCGTTGTTGGATGTGAATTCGATAACACATGTAAAATTGATTGATGTAATTGGAAGTATTTCACCCGGAATTGGAACTACCGATGCCAGTGGAAATTTAATTAACGATCCTTTTCCAACACCCTTTGAATCGTGTGGTTTTGACTTAGATGCTGTTGGTGTAATTCATCAACTTGCTCTTGGATTTGATGAGAATGAAATTTCATATTCAATTTATCCAAATCCAACAGTGGACGAAGTGCATATTAATGGATATTTTGAAGGAGAAGTACGGTTTTATGCATTAAATGGAGCCCTGATACATACAGAAAAAGTCAGTGGCTCGAACCTGAGTTTTGACGTACACAAATTCGGGTTAAATTCATTAATTATGGAAATTTCAACAGCTACTTCAGTTCAACACCAGCGAATTCAAGTGTTGAATATTGATTAATTGAAAAGGAATTTGAGAATATTGTACTTACCTTTAATTTATGAACACATTTTTATCTGCCGATTATTGGTCAGAACGCTATCAAAACAATCAAGCTGGTTGGGATTTGGGACAAATTTCTCCGCCTATTAAAGCCTATATTGATCAGTTGGAAAATAAAGACTTGCGTATATTGATTCCAGGTTGTGGTAGCGGATATGAAGGAGCCTATCTTTGGAACAAAGGTTTCAAAAATGTGCATTTACTTGATTTTTCATCTGAACCAATAGCAAAGTTTAAAAGTGAAAACACTAATTTTCCTGAAGATCAACTTCATTGTGGAGATTTTTTTGAACACAATTTTGAATATGACCTTATCATTGAACAAACACTTTTTTGCGCTATTGATCCATCCTTACGATCAAACTATGCAAGTCAAGCTGCTAGTTTATTGAAAAAAGGAGGGAAGTTGGTTGGTCTGCTTTTCGATCGAACTTTTGAATCAGGTCCACCATTTGGTGGTTCAGAAGAAGAATATAAAAAGTACTTTGAGCTGCATTTTTCACAGCTTCAATTTGAACCTTGCTATAATTCGATTCCTCCAAGACAAGGATCAGAATTGTTCATTAAATTCCTAAAGTAAAGATTTAGCAAGTAGAATCTAACTAACTTTGTGGGAATGAAGCATGTGAAGGGTTTAATAATGTTGTTACTAATTTTGATTGGCACCAAGGTAACTTACGCCCAACAAGTAATAAACAATTCTTCAAAAGTCATTTTTCAGGCTTCTGAGTTACAAGAATTTGGTTTTGATGACTACCGTTATCCTGAGTGGATAAGAACATATGATACGATTTCGCTTAACTTTATTGGGCCCTACATCGTTTCGAATAAATCGGTAGGAAAGGATGCAAGCGATTTTATCGATGCTATATTTCTGAATAAAAAATTCATTGATCAAGATAGTCTGCGTTTTGAGATTGTTGGAACTAGCCAAAGGGTTCGATATATTCAAAAAAATGATTCGACATTTACCCTTGTTTTACCTGAAAAAAAGGCAGATTATAAAATCAATGCCATTTACAAAGGATTGATCAAAGGACAATTAAAAGTTTATGTGTTTGAACCAAAATTTGAGAAAATTATTATTGTTCCATTGATGAACAATAAGATCAATCAAGATTCATTAGAAAAGAGTTTATTAAAAATATACCGTCAAGCGAATATTCAGTTTGACGTAAACGTAAAACCAATATTTCGTGTCCCAGAGTTTGATAAGGACTTTTTAGTCGACAATCCAAGTCCTAAAAATGAGACTTATACACTTCAAATGCAGGAAATACGTGATGCGTATTTCGATCAATTTCCAAAGGCTGATGACAACGCGTATTACTTTTTTATTATTCCTGGATTCGTTAATCCATCAATTCGAGGCTTTATGGTCAAGAGCAAATCGATGGGTTTTATAAAAAATGGCAATGATTCTTTTATAGCAAAAGTTATCGCTAGACAACTTGGTTATGGGATGGGGATTTTATCTGATAGTTGGGAAAATAATGGGCCGTCAAAGGGAAGTACGTACAATTTAATGGATATTAATGGTGGTACTAATTTAACAGCTAAACAATGGTTGAGTCTTCGTCATTCTACAAATACTTTTTCCTATTATGATAACTATGAACATGTTTCTACCAATAATGGAATGGTTGCATATTACTTTTGGGAAGAGAATGCGGATGGAACTATTAAAATGGTCGGTAATGATTTCTTAAAATCGGTAAAAAGACCTTTTAAAAAGAATTATTTTTCATACCATCTAGAGATAGATAATCCTTTGTTTTTAACTCTTTTTTCAATTGATAAATTGAAATTTAATGTTTGTTCTTTACATTTAGTTGCTGTTCTTTCCGTTTTGATTCTAGCGTATTTAATTCGCCGTAAATTTCATCGCTATCTTCGCTTTAAATTTAGAAGAACTCGAATTTTAAGAATTTTATCGCGTATCGTTTTTATTGGAGGCTCGATTATTACATTGATTTGGTTTTTTTATCTCGTCGATTTAGGATACACTTGGTTCGAAGTAAACGAAGGCGAGGTGAAGGTTCTAAAAAATTACTCCATGTTAAAAGCACAAAACGAAATTAAACATGGCTTGAATGTAAAGCATGAATTCGAAAGTTCTTTGTCTTCTGAACTTTTAGTTAAAACAAATAATAAGTGGGAAAAAAAGAAGCGAAAGCGTGTTTTGTATTTTTCAATTAAAAAAGATGAATTAGGTAAATCAGAGGAATGGAGATTTACGGGAAGTTCTGATTCTTTAATCTTAGAAAAACATGGATTATATGTGAAAGCTGAAAGTCATTATTTTGTTTTGAGTTATCTTGATGAAAATAATAAACTTTCAGATCAACGACTGCTAAATCACAAAGGTTATGACCTCAATTCGATCATTAAATTAAAAGATCCGGCACAGCGAATTTTAGTTTTTGTAAATGGATATCGACCATCCTCCTTGGGGCATTCATTTAAGGATTATTTTACTGATATTTCAAAAAATGGACTGGAACATGAAAATTCGGAAAATATCATTTATGATAATGATCGTTTTGGTTATTGGCATCCTTGGCAAGAAATTGATGTTTTGTTTCAAAAAAGAATTAATCCATCCATGACCTATTTTGCGGATGGGCATTTTTCGGTTAGTACTTCTAATCATGGAAGTTTAGTCAATTTCACAACCTTAGCATCCGTGTATCCTCAACGCTGCGCAAATTCACAGAAACATACTTGCTACACAACAACTATTGCTGGTTCTGGTTTATTGGGCTCAAAAACGATTGTTTCAAATGAACTATTGAGAGATCTTGAATCAAACGTTGATGGCTTCAATTTGAGAAAAGCAAATGGCATCATTGCAGGAAAAAACATGCTTCAAATATTAAATGAATTACCCAATAAATCAGGGAATGACACCCTATTTATTGTTGCTCATAGTATGGGCTATGCCTATTCTTTAGGAATGATTGAGGCTTTAAGAAATCGAATAAATTTTGGAGGGTTTTACATTATTGCACCTGAAAATGCTGGTGCTGGAAACATAAATATGGACGATTGGCAAGAGATTTGGCAATATGGTAGTAATCTTAATAAAGGAACATCTGAGCCAGCTTGTTTACAAGATGGCATTGCACCTCAAAAACGTGTAGCAGGTTTAACACCAAGTCATAGGGTGTTTATACCAACGAAAAATTACAAAGAAAAGGGATTTTTCGATTCCCATTTTGTCGGTTATTACAAGTGGATCTTAGAAATTAAAAAAGGACAACCAGGTTATATAAAACAGCGATAATTAATTTGACTTTTTGTTTGTCATTAACTCTTTTTCCAATTGAACAACCATGTTTTTAGTGCGTTCCAATAATTCCTCTTCAAATCTTTTGTTCAGCGAATGAAGCTCTTTTTCAAGTAACTTTTGTTTCGTAATATCCACAGATAAAATGATTAATCCTTGACTAAACGGTCGAATGCACAAATCATAGAAAGCAGGGCTACCATCGCTTAATTGAAATTCAAGAATTACGATACGTTCACTTTGAGCTTCTAGACACTCAAGTAGATGTTGATAAAATGCCGATTTTTCGATACCAGGATGTGCTTCGATATACTTTTTTCCTATCAAATCGCTCTTAGCTTTGTTCGCCTGATTGGAGGCCGATTGATTAATGTATTCATATACCAATTCCTTGTTCAAGATTTGAACACCTTCAAGTAATTGATCAAACGAGGAGAAATCGATTTGCATATTATTCAAATTATCGAAACATGTTTCATGTTATCAGTGGCTTCTTCGTTAAAAGTATTAAAAAAATCGATAAAAAGTAGATTGGTGACGATAAAAATTTAATTTAACAATTTGATAAAATCAATGGAAAGTGGTTTGTCGATTAAACTTTTAACAAATTCTAATGAATTTGCGTGTTCCGAATCCCTGTGATCAAGTGATGAAGTGACTAAATAAATGGTTGTTTTTGTGCAATCGATAGAACCCGAGTTGCTCAAATTATCCAAAAATTCAAAACCATTCATTTCTGGCATGTTTAAGTCTAAAAAGATATAATCCGGTAAGTTTGGATGTATTTCATTTAAATAATCAAGCGCTTGTTGAGCATATTTGAATATGGTTATTTTAGCATCTGGAATTACTTGCAAGATAATTTGATTATGGATGAAATTGAAAATATCATCGTCTTCGATCAATAAAAATGATTTCATATTGTTTCTGGAATTGTTAAATGCACAATTGTTCCTTCGTTTTGCTTTGATTGAATTTCAATGTTAGCGGCAAGTTTATTTACGATTTCTTTACAAATATACAATCCAAGTCCCGTGCCTTGACTTGAGCTACTTGCACGATAGAACATGTCGAAAATTTTTGTCAAATGCTTCTCTGGAATTCCTTCACCATTGTCAGATATTGTAAAATTAACTTCGTTTTTATCAGTGTGATTGAATTCAACTAAAACAAATGGATTTTGAATGTCTTTTCGATGGTATTTCACTGAATTACCAATCAAATTCTTTAGCAAAATCTCAATTCGTGATTTATCCGAATGAATAATTGGATTTCCAATAATTGAAAAATTGAATTCGAAACTCTCAGACGTAGAGAATTTTAAATCTTCAAATATTGTTTGAATCATTGAAGAAACATCAAATTCTTCCTTATTGACTTCAAGTCGAGCATTGCGCGAGTATTCTAATATTTCTTGAATTGTTTCATCTAAACGAATGACACTTTTTTCTGCAAGTTTTAAATAATTTGTCGTCGTTTCATCAATTTGTGCCCCATTAAATACCAATGATAATATTCCTTTGATCGATAATAACGGAGATCTTAAGTCGTGTGAAACGCTGTAAACAAAATTATCCAACTCAGAATTGATTTTCTTTAACTCTTGATTTTTGGTAAGAATTGCACGTTCGTATTGCTTAATTTCTGTTACGTCAATTGCTGTACCAATCAAACGAAGCATCAAACCGTCTTTGTTTCGTTCTACGAGAGTAACACATTTCAAATCTCTAATTTCATTATCGTTGCGTCTAACAATACGGTATTCTTGCTCTAGCAGTTGTTCCTGCATATTTTCAACCAAATGATTGGATTCAGAAACGACAGTTAAACGATCATCCGGGTGAATACAACTTTTCCAAAAGTCAAATAAAACAGAATCAACCTCAGGCTGAGAAGCACCATATATGTCATATAATACATCATTCCAAACAATAGTTTGATTGATTGGATCCCATTCCCAAATACCAATGTTTGATTTTTTTGCAATTAGCTCGAAACGGGAATTGATTTTAAGTATCTCTTGCTTGATACGCATTTCTTCCGTAATGTCCTTTTGAATGGAAATGAAATTTACCAATTTGTTTTGTTCATCAAAAACTGGGGTTATTTCCAACTGATTGTAGTATGGCTGACCCCCTTTGTTGTAATTGATAAGTGTTGTTTCAATGTTTTCTTTATTGCGCAATGCCAAAGAAAGGCGCTCAATTTCATTCATGTCTGAAGCCGGACCTTGAAGGAAATCTTTAGGTTTTTTTCCTTTTATTTCATCGAGTTTGAAGCCTGTAATAACTTGAAATGCATCATTTACCCATTCGATTTTCCCTTCTGAATCAGAAATAACAACACTATTCTTTGTTTTGGTTGCTATTAATGATAGTTTTTTTAATTCGAGTTCTGAAGATGAAATTTGTTGAATTTGCGCTTGAATTTTTTCACTTTTTATTCGATTTTCTAAGTGAGATCTTACTTGAGTTACGAAAATTTTAAAAATTGTTTCATATCGAATTTCTAAAGGCCTGTACAAAGGATATTTAGCTTTAGATATTAAACCTATCAGATAAGCAGAATAACCAGTTTCATGATCTATAAAGTAAAATAATAAGCCTTCTTTATAGGTAGAAAAAAGCTCATCTTTAGCCAATTCATCTTCATTCAATATACGCGAATGATTTTCAATAAAATCACTACTAAATGAGGTGATTATTTCTTGTAATTTTAATGAATCATATTTATAAGGATTATTTATTCCTTCAATATGAATTTGCGTTTTTTCTGGTTCTTGACAGTTTTTTATTAGAACAGCAGCAGCTTCTACTTCAAATATATCCACAATCGCTTCTGCAATTTCTAGCGTGAAATGAGAAAGTGAACTTGATTTTAAAGCTTGTGAATTAAATAAACTCAATCGTTTGTATTGAACTAATTCATGGTCTAACTGATCACGCGTATTTATCAACTGTTGTTCAGTAAACGAAAAGCGGGTTACACGTAATTGTAACTCGCTAAATTCCTTTAACAATTGATCGTAATCTTTTGAAGTAGAGTTCATTGATGTAGAATAATTTTCAAGCTACAATTTAGCGATAAATAACATACAATGCAGTTGTGTAATTGTGGTAGTTGTTTTTACCACCCAATCGAGCGAATTCACCAAAACCATACATTCCAAGCCACGGCGGACATTCACCATTTGTATAGAAAGGGTATTGCATGCGGTTCACAAGCTCCTCTTTTATTATTCTATCGAACAAAAAGCGACCACGTGCTAGACAATCTGCATGAAAAACGGCAACTGGTTTTTTACCATTAGCACGTTGATTCATTTCATTCACAATTCTATCCATTTCTCTAAAAATGAGCTCCTCATCTCGTGTAGTAAGCCATAATTCAGTTCCAACTGGACAATTTGTTGCATAATACATGTTGTCACCTTCATGTTTCGTTACAACTCGTAAAATATGATTGTTTCCGTATTCTTTCGCTAATTCAGGGGATAGTTTTTCACCAAGTGCACCAATTGGAATGGAATCCCCGCAAGTTGCATTGTCTGGAAGACCAAGATGACGGAGGTATTCACTCCATGCGGGTCTGCCATTTAATTCTTCAATGATATGACCGTTTGATTTCGTAACGACCAGAGGTTCTCCAATTGCAACAAATCCATGTGTTGCTTGAGTATCAACAGATAGGGAAGGGTCGCTAAAACCAACAACATAGGCTCCGTGCTCGTAAACATCTTGATCAACTGCTTGGAAACTAATGAATCCTTTCATATTATCGGAAGAAGTTGCTCCAAAAATGGTAATATCTTCACCTAAAACCTCTTCAAAAGCCTGAATGCATTGATCATTTGCAATATCAATTCCTGAACCTAAAAAATAGAGCATATTTACGTTCGGTGAATTAGCTTTTAGTTTCAAAGCCATCTCCTTACACTTTTCATAGGAATTATGCCCATTGATATTATCTGTTGATGCAATTGAAAATTCTTTTCCTCTCACTGCCATCAAGGCAATATCTTTCATGGATTCAGAAACGCCTTCCCTTCCAACAACACCACAACATGATGCTGCAACAATTCGAGCTGAAGGAGCTAAACGTTTTGTTTCATCTACTAAATCTTGAAAATTATGACCGATTGATGCGTGCAGAATCACTAAATCACAATCCGTGTTTTCTTCGCCCAAGGCAATTTCTATGCATTCAGCAACACCTCTTCGGGTATTGACCATTCGCGTGCTCGCAGAGTAAAATTCTAACATACGTTATCAAATTTGGTTTAAGAACATTGATAACGTAGAGTGGTTTCAAGAAAATCATTGCTAATAGCAAATCAGCGATGATGGATAAATGTATGAAAAAAAATTAAAAAAAAATAATTACAAGAGACTTTCAATGATTTTGTCCATTGTATATCCTTCAGCTTCAGCACGATAGTTTCTGACTATACGATGACGTAAAATTGGTTTCGCAACAGCTTTCACATCTTCAATATCCGGTGAATAACGTCCATTTAATGCTGCATGACATTTGGCTCCAACAATCAAATATTGTGAAGCTCGTGGTCCTGCTCCCCAAGAAATAAAATCTTTCGTAATTTGAGGCGCAAACTCTGAACTAAAGCGTGTTTTACCCACAAGTTTAACGGCATATTCCATTACATTATCTGCAACTGGAATTCGTCGAATTAAATCTTGGTAGGACATAATTTGTTCTGCATTCAAAACATGTCTTAATTCAATTTTAAGATCGGATGTCGTAGCTTTAACAATCGCCAATTCCTCCAAATAACTTGGATAATCTACCCAAATATTAAACATAAAACGGTCTAATTGTGCTTCAGGAAGGGGATAAGTTCCTTCTTGTTCAATAGGGTTTTGTGTAGCTAAAACGAAAAATGGAGCAGGTAATTTATAATTAACTCCAGCCGCAGTTACAGAGCGCTCTTGCATCGCTTCAAGAAGTGCTGATTGTGTTTTTGGTGGGGTTCTGTTAATCTCATCCGCCAAAATAATGTTTGAAAAAAGAGGTCCTTTGATGAATTTGAAATTACGATTTTCATCTAAAATTTCAGATCCAATAATATCTGATGGCATTAAATCGGGGGTGAATTGAATGCGATTAAAACTCAATCCCAATGTTTGAGAAATCGTATTTACAAGTAAGGTCTTTGCTAAACCTGGAACGCCCACCAACAAACAATGTCCGCGTGAGAATATAGAAATTAATACCTGATCGACAACATCGTCTTGACCAACGATTACCTTATGTATTTCTCCTTTTAATTCTTTGTAATGTTCAACTAATTGATCGATTGCTGCAGTATCTGACATGTTCTTTCGTTATAATTAGGCTAAATATAAGAAACTATTTTTTGTTCCAATTATTCTTAAAGTTACAACTTTGAAAAGTATCATCAATTCGAATGTAAGCATTCCCTATTTTTGATTTTACCCATTCGTTAATTGTTCGCTCTTTTTTGTCGTTCTCAGCTGCTCGCTTTATTAAAGCATAATCATCTTTCAAATTTGCTTGATGTTGGGGGATACGATCCGATAAACGCACAATTCGCATTCCTTGCTTTCTGTCATACAGATTCACATATTCGCTAGGTGACGAAATATCTCCTTTTTCCATTCCATCTGTAATTAAGAAGATTTGTTGATCAACTTGATTCAAATCTTCCATACTCCACGTTTGTTCTCCGGTAATTGGATTGGTGATAATTCCATTGTTTTGTTTTGTCATCTCGTCATTTGAGAATTTGATGACAGCCTCTTCCCACGTTATTTTTTTGTCAGCCAACAATTGATAACAAGAATCGATTAAACGCATTGATTTTTCTAGTTCTCTTGGATTGAATTCTGGAATGATCAATATATGTTGACAGACATAATCATCTCCTTTTCGTTGAATTAATTTTAATATATGATAGCCGTACGATGTCTCAAATATGTCTGACACTTGACCAACTTCCATTGAGAAAACGGCCGCTTCAAAAGGTGCAACCATCATACCACGAGATGCTTCAATTCGACCACCCTGAGAGGCACTTCCAGGATCTTGTGAATGAATTCGAGCTTGTGTATCAAAGCTTTTACCATTCATAATGTTTTTGCGGATTTCAGCTAAGTTATCAAACGCAATTTTTTTATCTTCTTTCGTAATTTGAGGATAATGAACGATTTGTTGAAAACTCAATTGCGCATTGATTAAAGGGATTGAATCGGTTGGGATTTTTGCGAAAAAATCTTGAACTTCTTTAGGTGTTACAGAAATATCAGCTGTAATTTTAGTTTCCATTTCCTGAGCCATCAGTCGCTCACGAATCACTGGTCTAAATTCATCTTTGATCTGTGTTACCGTTTTGCCATAGAAAGCTTCCATTTTTTCACGGCTACCAACTTGATTTTCTAAAACACGAAGACGATTTTCCATTTCAGCGTCAACAGCCTCGTCTTGAACAACAATACTGTCTAGTTTAGCTTGGTTGATCAATAATTCTTGATACATCAATTCTTCCAAAATTTCACAATCCATCGCCATGCTTACAGCAATACCAGATGCTGCTGCTTGCTGTTTTTGATTTTCGATGTCCGAGATCAGTATAATATTGTCTCCAACTTGCGCTGCAATTTTATCTACAACTGTTCCCTGAGCATGGGCGACAGAAAACATACAAGTAATGATTGAAAAAGAGCAAATAATTTTATTAATCATGTTTTAAAAGTTTTGAATCAAATGAGATTCGGTTGGTTCAGAACAAATAATTCTTTCCTATTTTAATTTCTGTTAAAGTTTGTAATAACTATTTACATAAAATAGTTCTTTATCATTTTTTAACAGCCATTAATTGTTAATGTGAATTGGTTAAAAAATAAAACAGGCTGACGCACTTGCCAGCCTGTTCAATATGTCATCTATAAATTACTTTCCAATTGAATACAATACTGATTCATTGATTGTAAGCTTGTGCTTTTTTGCCAATTCTTCTAACCACGTTTTTTCTAAATATGTTTGGTAATCAGAAGTAACAGTGCCTTTTGCTTCGCTCAATTCTTTATTCATTGGTGCTAATTTCTCTTTTACCTTTAAAACATAGAATTTTCCTTCGAATTCGTATGATTTGTTAACACCTACAGTTACGTTTCTATCTTTTAAGAATGGAGTTTGATCAACATCGAATTTGTTTGTGCGAACACGCAGATTTAACTCACTATCCTTATTGATAACATCAATTACATGTTTCGAGTTGATCGTGTCGTTTGCAATCATTTTAGAAACTTGATCTGCAATTTTTTGCGTAGAACACTCATAAACCACAGCATCAACACGATTTCCCCACATGTATTTCGAACGATTTTGCTCAAAGAAAGATTTAAGACCTGATGTATCTTTCATGGCTTTGTTCCATACCTTGTCTGTCATGATTTCATACAATAATATTCCATCATGATACTCTGTAACTAATGCCTTATATTCTGGGTATTTTCCTGCAAGTTTAGACTCTTCGTAAGCTAATATCGTTTCTTTTTCCCAGTTTTTTAATTGTTGTTTGATTACTAAGTCATTAGCATCCTTTCGAACACCTCGGTAATTGTTCTCTAGATAAGTTGCAAAATCTTGTTGACCAAATTTCTTGCCATCTAGAGTGAATAATGCCTTGTCTGATTTCAATTTATCAGCATTCCATTTACCAATGAAATAAGTTGTATCTAAATTTTTAACAAACCAGTTAGCTGATTTTTTTGAATTGTCAACATAGTGATATTCAGTTTTCAAATTCGCAATAAATGAATCTTGCGTCTTTTTTGAACGTTCATCTCGATTTACTTTCGTTTGTAGTTCTTTTTTCATTTCTTCAAATGAACGAACGCTTGTTAATTCAATACGCTTAATAATGTGAAAACCGTAATCTGTGCGAATTGGTTTGCTGTACTCTCCATTTGCTTTTAAGGCAAACGCTGCATCCTCAAAAGAAGGTACCATTCTAGTGGTTGTACCTGATCCAAAAGCAGGTAGTTCTCCACCTTTTTGGTTCGAACTTGGGTCATCAGAAAAATCTTTCACCAAATCTTCAAATTTAGCTCCTGCTTGAAGTTTCGCATAAATTTCGTTGATTTTCTTTTCAGCGTTTTTAATGTCTTCTTCACTTGCAGATTTTGAAGTGGCAACCATAATGTGCGCAGCTCTCATTGTTCCACGAGCAGGACGTTTATCCGTTACTTTTACAATGTGATATCCAAAACGAGTTCTAAACGGTTCGGAAACAGTTCCAATTGGTGTTGTGTAAGCTGCTTCTTCAAATGGATAAACCATTTGAAATGCATTGAAAAATCCTAAATCTCCACCATTAGAAAGTGCAGATGGATCTTCTGAACCGTTTCTTCCTTTTGCAACCGACGCAAAATCTTCACCTTTCTCAATTCGTTTTTTCAAGCCCATGATTTTGTCCCAAGCTGCCAATGTATCTGCAGGAGCGGCATTCGGATCCAATTTAATCAAGATGTGCGAAGCACGAATTTCGTTCACCGTGCGATCATATGCCTGCTTCACAAGTTCTTCGTTCTTTGCAGCATCAACTAGATAAGGATGAGCAAGTTGTTTTTTATAACCGTCAAGTTCTTTTCGAAGTTTTGGAATCGTGTCGTAACCCAATGCTTCCGCTTCCGCAACTTTCAATTTGAATTTTTTAAACAATTCCATGTACTCGTCCAACGATGCTTTATCGTATTGTGGAGCTGAATTGTTTTTCAAATAAATTTGTAAAAACTCTGATTTAGTAACAGGTTTCCCATCGATTTCCATTACGACTGGATCTTGTTGAGCGTTTGCTCCAATTGCTAATAAAAGTCCAAAAACAAATAATAACTTCTTTTTCATGTTGGGTTTGTTTTTTATAGAAAGTCAAAAGTAATTTTAACTTGCAGTTAACGCAATATTTTAACGTTTATTTAATACTATAATTTGGTGCTTCTCTTGAAATCGTAACATCATGAGGGTGAGATTCACGCACTCCAGCAGATGTGATACGCACAAATTTTGCTCCTTTTAATTTCGCGATTGTTGGCGCGCCGCAATAGCCCATTCCAGCTCTTAATCCACCAATGATTTGGTACATTACCTCATTTAAGTTGCCTTTATATGGCACTCGACCTGAAATTCCTTCTGGCACCAATTTTTTGATATCATCTTCTGCGTCTTGGAAATAACGGTCTTTTGATCCTTTTTGCATGGCTTCAATTGAACCCATTCCGCGATAAGATTTGAATTTTCGTCCTTCGTAAATAATCGTTTCACCAGGTGATTCTTCGACTCCTGCGAACATTGATCCAACCATAATTGTATCAGCGCCAGCAGCAATTGCCTTAACAATGTCACCCGTGTAGCGAATTCCTCCATCTGCAATTACAGGAACCCCAGTTCCTTCCAATGCTTGCGCTACATCATTAACAGCTGATAATTGAGGAACTCCAACTCCCGCAATAACGCGAGTTGTACAAATTGATCCCGGCCCGATTCCAACTTTAACAGCATCAGCACCAGCTTCAACTAAGTATTTTGCGGCTTCTGCTGTTGCAATGTTTCCAACAATTACATCAAGATTAGGATGCTTTGCCTTTACTTCTTTTAATTTGTCAACAACACCTTTCGTATGTCCATGTGCAGTATCAATAACGATGCAATCAACACCAGCTTCTACCAATGCATCTACACGATCAGAGGTGTCAACTGTTACTCCAACTGCAGCTGCAACGCGCAATCGACCGTATGAATCTTTGCACGAATTGGGATGCGTTTTTACTTTAATGATATCACGGTAGGTAATTAATCCAATTAATTTATTGTTTGAATCAACCACTGGTAATTTTTCAATTTTTTTCTCTTGAAGAATCTCCTCCGCTTTTGAAAGATCCGTTCCATCAACCGTTGTGACAATATTATCAGTAGTCATCACTTCCCTAATCGGACGATTTAAATTTTTCTCAAAACGTAAATCACGATTCGTAACAATTCCTTTTAAAGTGCGGTTTTCATCGACAACAGGAATTCCACCAATGCCATTTTCTTTCATTAATGCCAAAGCATCTTTCACAAATGCATTTTCCGAAAGTGTGACAGGGTCCAAAATCATCCCACTTTCAGAACGCTTTACCTTTCTAACTTCAAGTGCTTGTTCAGCAATTGTCATGTTTTTGTGAATCACACCAATTCCACCTTGTTGAGCAATTGCAATCGCTAATTTTGCTTCGGTTACAGTGTCCATTGCAGCAGAAACAATAGGCGTATTTACTTCAATATTACGTGTGATTTTACTTTTTAATTGAACATCTCTTGGAAGTACCTCAGAGTAGGCTGGTACAAGAAGAACATCGTCGTATGTTAATCCTTCTGTAATTTGATTGATGTTAGAAAGTGACATGTGAACCTATTTTTTTAATAAATTCTTGCAAATGTAATAATAATATATCAGAAAAATGCTACGGCCAGTTTGTTTTTATATCGACTGTTTGATTAAATTCTTTTGTTAAAATTTTGAAAAAATCTTTGTGAGGTCAGCATAAAACCTTACACTTGTTGTAAGAATAATCTGTATGAATTTGAAACATCTTCTAATCTGTTTTTTTACTGCCCTTTTTTCGGTAATGTCTTTTAGTCAATCAACAACTGAATCAGTTAAAGATAGTACCAAATTAATTCAACTTTCTGGAGTTGCGATTGGAGAAACAGACATGAATCCGGTTTCGTATACAACGGTTTATGATAAAACATCCAAACGTGGAGTTATCGCTGATTATTACGGTTTTTTCTCAATGGTTGTTTATCCGGGTGATACCCTATTGTTCTCAGGATATAGTTACAAAACATCAAATTATGTGGTGCCGGATACGTTGTTAGAAAATCGCTATTCCATTATTCACATGTTGCAAAAAGATACAGTAAATTTGCCAGAAGTGACAGTTTATCCATGGCCTTCCCGTGAAGATTTTGCACGAGCATTTGTAGAAATGCAGCCGTATGACGATGCAATAAGAAGAGCCCAGCGTGAATTATCAGGAGAGTCTTTGGCTTTTGTTGCAGCGCGATTAGATACTGATGCCTCATTGTCTTACGGAAATTTAGTGAATCAACAATACACGAAACTATACACTAACCGTCAAATGCCTGTCAATAATTTATTAAATCCATATTCTTGGGCTAAATTGATTCAAGATTGGAAAGCAGGAAAACTTTCGAAACAATAATTCCTTTTGGATCAATTTATCGGATAACACAAAAAGTACTTCTCAACAGGATTTGCTAAGGCAGAAATATTCAAATTATCAGAAGCCTTGCTTAAATCAATGATTTCTCCATTTTTCATTAACATATTAATGTTCTGCTTGTGCTGATTGTACGCATTGTTGCTTAATACATCTGTATAAACGAAAAACTCAATTTCTTCATCGTTTAAATCAAATTGATTGCGCACCATTTCTTTTTCTAAGCGAATGCGATCTGGACTAAATGGATCCTTTGAAATTTCAATTTTGAATAAATCACGGTTTACCAAACGCGTCGAAAGCATTGATAAAACTCTGTCTGGATGTTCTTGCCAAACTTTTATCGCTCCTAAGATGTCGTAATCATCTAAAGCTGCGAATTTATCTAAGACACTCGGGTCGTTTTTGAAATTTTCAGTTTTAACATCGTTTTTTAAGAAGTACATCAAAGTTGGACTCGCGAATAATTCGTTTCCTTCTTTCACCAATTGTTTAGCCCTACGTAAGGCATGAATCAGCATAAACTCTGCTGAAACAACTGTTTTGTGTAAATAAACTTGCCAATACATCAAGCGACGTGCAACGATGAATTTCTCAATTGAGTAAATTCCTTTCTCCTCAAGAACCAAATTTCCATTGTGCACATTCAACATTTCGATTAAACGATCGCTTCCAATGATTCCTTCACTAACACCTGTATAGAAACTATCGCGGTTCAAATAATCCAAACGATCCATGTCTAATTGACTTGAAACCAATTGATGCAAGAATGGTTTTGAATGTTTGTTTTTGAAAATCAATAAGGCATGTTCTAAATCTTCTCCAAATTCAGCACTTAGGCGTTCAATGAAAAATCCTGAAATTTCTTCATGACTAACACCACAAACAATGTCGTATTCTAATGCATGACTAAAAGGTCCGTGACCAATATCGTGTAATAAAATAGCTATTAATACAGCTCTTTCTTCTTCTGGAGTAATTTCATGTCCTTTGCGTCGAATAGTCGAAACAGCCAATGTCATCAAATGCATCGCACCAAGAACATGGTGAAAACGTGTATGTAATGCACCCGGATAAACCAAGTGACTCATGCCCAATTGCATGATTCTTCTTAGTCGTTGCATATATGGATGCTCAATTAAATCGAAAATAAACTCATCAGGTATTGAAATAAAACCATACACTGGGTCGTTAAAAATTTTCTTTTTATTATTTCTGTTGAGATTTGGTCGCAATTGAATAATTTTAAAAACGAATTCAAATTTAAAAATAAAGCGCACATGCAAGGCAAAATACTTTGGGCAGATGATGAAATCGAGTTGTTAAAACCACATATTCTATTCTTAGAATCAAAAGGTTATTCAGTCGATTCAGTGAATAATGGATCAGAAGCGGTGGAAAAAAGCAATGATAATGCCTATGATATCATCTTTTTAGATGAAAATATGCCCGGAATCTCAGGATTAGAAGCGCTTTCTCGAATCAAAGAAACAAAACCGTATGTTCCGGTTGTGATGATAACAAAAAGTGAAGAGGAACACATCATGGAAGAAGCAATTGGCAGTAAAATCGCTGATTACTTAATTAAACCGGTGAATCCAAATCAGATTTTGTTGAGCATCAAAAAGAATTTAGACCAAAGCAAATTGGTTTCTCAAAAAACGAATTCAAATTACCAACAAGAATTTCGTCAGTTAGGAATGTTGTTGAACGGACGTTTAGATGCTGATGAATGGTGCGATTTGTACAATAAATTGGTTTTCTGGGAATTAGAATTAGAAAAAATTGAAGATTCAGGAATGCGCGAAATTCTAGATATGCAGAAGAAAGAAGCGAATAACTTGTTTGCACGCTTCATTGAGAACAACTACGAAGATTGGTTGAATGGGGTAGAAGAGAGTCCGCAAATGATTCATACGCTGATGAAAGATCGCATTGCACCATTTATTGGTAAAGAAAAAACATTTGTTTTAGTTATCGATAATTTGCGTTTTGATCAGTGGAAAGTGCTTCAGCCAATTTTTTCAAAGTACTTTTCAATTGAAAGTGAGGATATCGTGTTTTCGATTCTACCAACTGCGACGCATTACGCACGAAACGCCTTTTTTGCTGGCTTGATGCCAAGTGAAATTGAAAAGAAATTCCCCACGCTTTGGAAAAATGAAGACGATGAAGGTGGGAAAAATATGCATGAAAAGGACTTCTTAGAGGCTAATTTGAAGCGTTTAGGTAAAAATGTGAAATGGTCGTACAACAAGATTACGAATTACGACGCTGGTAAAAAACTATCAGATAATTTTAATCAATTGAAAGAAAATGATGTGAATTATATCGTTTACAATTTTGTGGATATGCTTTCACATGCACGCACAGAAATGGAAGTAATCCGCGAACTAGCAGATGATGAAGCAGCTTATCGTTCGTTGACTGTATCTTGGTTTGATCATTCACCACTTCACGATATTGTGAAGAAAATTGCCGATAGTGGGGCAAAATTAATTATCACCACCGATCACGGAACAATTCGCGTTTCAACTCCAGTTAAAATAGTTGGCGAACGTAATACAAATTCAAATCTTCGTTATAAAGTTGGACGCGGATTATCCTATAATGAAAAAGATGTTTTTAGAGTTGGAAATCCTCAAGATGCATTTTTGCCTAAAGGTAAAATGTCTTCGGAATTCGTTTTTGCGAAGGAATATGATTATTTCGTTTATCCAAATAACTATAACCATTTTGTGAATTACTATGGAAACACATTTCAACACGGTGGAATTTCTTTAGAAGAAGTATTAATTCCTTTTGTAATTTTAAAAACAAAAAAATAAAGTCATGAAAATTAAAATAATTACATCGGCATTACTTGTTGTTACAGTGATTACTGCTTGCGCAGTTGCAAAGAAAAATAAAGACGTGATGTATGTAAAACATGGATTAAGTTACGGAAAATGTCAGGGTTATTGTTACAAAGAGGATACATATACAAATGATGATTTTGTTAACTATCAACGACCAAATCGACCAAGCAATGAGTTTCCAGAAAAGTTGGATTCTACAACTATTGAATTGAATGAATGGAAATCAATTTTAAAAAACATCAATTTAACGGATTTTTATAAACAGCCGGCTACAATTGGTTGTCCTGGTTGCACTGATGGCGGCTCAGAATGGATTGAAATTGCAACTTCAGATAAAGTTTATCGTGTTACCTTCGAAGAAGGCAAACCAAGTGAAGCATTAAAACCAATTTATTCAGCGCTTAGAAAATTGTAATCTTTTCGAAAAGCCTTAGATTTGTGTAGATAGAATAAATAAGCATGACATTTCACCTTACAAATCTTGAAGAAATTCCGCACGTTGCAAAACAATTTTTAGACGAATTTGGACACAATACTGTTTTTGCCTTTGATGGTGAAATGGGGGCAGGTAAAACCACTTTTATTTCGGGGTTATTAAATGCAATGGGGATTCAAGAGTTAGAAGGTTCGCCGACCTATTCGTTAGTCAACGTTTACGATTCTGTCATGTTTGGAAAAATCTATCATTTTGACGTTTATCGCTTAAAAAATGAAGAGGAAGCCTATGATATTGGAATCGAAGAAATGTTGTATGGCGGAGATGTTTGTTTTATTGAGTGGCCAGAAAAAATCGCAAATTTATTACCAGATAACACGATTTGGGTGTATATTCGTAATCAAGAGGATAACACACGATTAATAACTGTTGAGCAATGATTACTGATCCAGAAATACTGAAGAAATTAATTCAGCAAGGAAGTTTACTTCCAAAAGAAGAAATGTTGGAAATTGCCCGTAAGAAAGGCAGTTTATTCATTGGTATTCCTAAAGAAACGTCATTTCAAGAGCGACGTGTAGCGCTGGTTCCGGAGGCGGTTTCATTGTTAGTTGCAAATGGACATCGTGTAAAAATTGAATCTAAAAGTGGAGAAGGTTCGAATTTTAGTGATACTGAATACAGTGAAGCTGGAGCTGAAATTTGCTATGACACAAAAGAAATTTTTCAGTGCGATATTATTTTCAAGGTTGCTCCGCCATCTGAAGAAGAAGTTGAACTAATGCCTGGGAATCAAACTTTAATTTCCGCACTTCAATTATCGATTCAACCGAAAGTCATTTTGCAAAAATTGATGCAAAAAAAAGTAACAGCAATTGCTTGGGATTACATTCGTGATGAAGAAGGGGTTTTTCCTGTTGTTAGAACAATGGGGGAAATTGCTGGTACTACCTCAATTCTTGTCGCAGGTGAATTGCTTTCCACGTTTAATGAAGGAAAAGGAATTATGCTTGGTGGAATAGCCGGTGTTACTCCGACGGAAGTAGTTGTTATTGGTGCAGGTACAGTTGGTGAATACGCTATTCGTTCAGCAATTGGCTTAGGTGCTTCTGTAAAAGTTTTCGATAGTTCATTGTCGCGATTAAGACGCTTACAAAACAATATAGGAACACGAATCTATACGTCCGTATTAAATCCAAAAGTATTAGCAAAAGCACTAAAACGTGCAGATGTTGTGATTGGGGCTATTCGCGCTCCATTAGGTCGAACACCGTGTGTGGTTACCGAAGAAATGATTGAAAGCATGAAAACAGGTTCTGTTGTTGTTGATGTTAGTATCGACCAAGGAGGCTGTTTTGAAACATCAAAAGTGACAAATCATATCGCTCCAACATTTGTGAAACATGGTGTCATTCATTATTGTGTTCCCAACATTGCTTCACGTGTTTCTAGAACCGCTTCATTTGCACTTTCAAATATTTTTTCGCCGGTTTTATTGGATATGGGTGATCAAGGTGGCTGTCGTGATTTAATCAAAAATGATCATGGATTTAGAAGCGGAGTGTACATCTATAAAGGAACCTTAACATCAGAAGTTCTTGGTAAAGTGTTTGATTTAAACTACAAAGACATCGAGTTGTTGTTGTTGGCCATGTAATTCCTCTCATTTGATGATGTTTCCCGCCTTAAATTTACCTCGTGCTGAGTTGAAATTAGTACGAAAAAACGAGCAAGTATTTGTTTGGTGTATCATTCGTAAAAAACAATTGGTATTAACTCCTGAAGAATGGGTGAGACAGCACATCATTCACTTTTTAATTTCAGAAAAAAATATTCCAATCGCTCTAATCGCCGCAGAAATGGCAATTGAAGTCAATAAACTATCACGTAGATGCGATATTGTCGTTTTCAGTAAAGATGCGAAACCGCTTTTAATCATCGAATGTAAAGCCCCGGAAGTAGCAATTACGGAAAAAGTGTTCAATCAAATTGCCCAATATAATTTCAACTTAAATGTTGATTTATTGATGATGACAAACGGAATTGATCACGTTATTTGTTCCATCGATCGAGAAAAACATGACTTAAATTATCTACGGGATTTACCTGTTTGGGAAGAAGGACTTTAGGACATTAAGACTTCAGGACAAAAGACTGTAAGACAAAGGACTTCAAGATTACAGTACAACGGACCACAAAACGAAGGACTCAAAAACAAAAGATATTGAAAGTTAGAATCTAAATTTTAGTGATTTTATACTAACAAGTCATTTAGAGAAGCGGTCGTTGTTCCTTGCTCTTTGTTCGTTTCGGTTCTCGATTCTCGGTTCTCGGTTCTCGGTTCTCGGTTCTCTACTTCACTTCCAACTTAAACTCAGATGTCTTATGGAAAGTCAATTCTGGATAATCTTGCTCAGCCATTGTTAATAAGAACTGCGTTTCAGCTAAGAATACCAAATTGTCATCCTTGTCTTTCGCAAGGTAATTTCCTTTTGCGCGTTTGAATGATTCTAATTGTTCTTCGTTATCCGTTGTAATCCAACACGCTTTGTAGTAATTTTTAGGAACGAAACGACAATTTGCACCATATTCATTGATCAAACGGTGCTGAATAACTTCAAATTGAAGCATACCAACTGTTCCAACAATCTTACGATTTCCAGGCTGCATGATAAACATTTGGGCCACTCCTTCGTCTGTTAATTGGTGAATACCTTTATCCAACTGTTTCGATTTCAACGGATCCAAGTTTTCTAATTCCATGAAAATCTCTGGCGAGAACGAAGGAATTCCTTTGAACATCATTTTTTCACCTTCCGTTAAGGTATCACCAATTTTGAAGTTTCCAGTATCGTATAAACCGATAACATCACCCGGGAATGCTTCATCGATTACACTTTTATCTTGCGCCATGAACGACGTTGGATTCGGGAATTTGAAGTTTTTCGCTAAACGAACATGCGAATAGAATTTATTACGTTCAAATTTTCCTGAAACGATTCGTAAAAAGGCAATTCTATCGCGGTGTTTTGGATCTAAATTGGCGTGAATTTTAAATACGAATCCAGTAAATTTATCATCACTCGGAGAAACAAAACGCACATCTGTTTCACGTCCAATTGGTGAAGGAGAAATTTCGATGAAGGTATCCAACAATTCTTGTACACCAAAGTTATTTACAGCAGAACCGAAGAAAACTGGAGCAATTTCTCCAGAAAGGTATTTCGCACGGTCAAACGTGTCATAAACACCATCAATGATATCCAATTCTTCACGCAGTTCTTCGGCAAATTTTTGTGTAACCAATTCATCCAATTGTGGATCAGCTAAGTCTTGAATAGCAATTATTTCTTCTGCTTTTTTTGTTTTGTTCGCCTGAAATAGATTTAATCCTTTCTTGTAGATATTGTAAACGCCTTTGAAACGATCTCCCATTCCAATTGGCCATGTCAAGGGACGAACTTTAATATCCAATTTGTCTTCTAATTCATCAAGAAGTGTGAAAGCATCTTTTCCTTCACGGTCCATTTTATTAACAAAAATAATCACAGGCGTTTTGCGCATACGACATACTTCCATCAATTTTTCAGTTTGAGTTTCAACACCGTTCGCACAGTCAATCACAAGGATTACACTATCGACAGCCGTTAATGTTCTATAGGTATCTTCCGCGAAATCTTTGTGACCAGGAGTATCAAGAATGTTTACTTGTTTGCCACCATATTCGAATGCCATTACGGAAGTTGCAACGGAGATTCCACGTTGTTTCTCAATTTCCATAAAATCGGAGGTCGCTGTTTTTTTAATTTTATTGTTTTTAACAGCTCCAGCAGTTTGAATGGCACCACCGAAAAGAAGTAATTTCTCCGTCAATGTTGTTTTACCAGCATCTGGATGGGCGATAATCCCAAATGTTCTTCGCTTTTCAATCGCTTCTTGATTCTTCATAACGTACAAATTTCACTAAAAAAAAAAGGAATCCAATTGGATTCCTTTTTTAAATGGGTGGAAGATCGGGTTCGAACCGACGACCCCTAGAACCACAATCTAGTGCTCTAACCAACTGAGCTACAACCACCATTTTGATGGGTGCAAATATAGCTATTTTCTCGTTTTAACAAATAATAATTTAATTTTTTTCTATTTTTATAAATAAATCCTTCAAGACAATTAAAATGGAGTTCAAGGCAATCGTAGTTAAAGAGTTTGAAACGAGAGTGTTTACAGAATCTTTTGAACGTATTTACAAATGTCTTTCTCTCATTGAAGAAAGTGATTTATGGAAATCTCCGAATGCAACGATTCCACCGATTGGGAATTTAATCCTTCATTTATGTGGAAATGCTCGTCAATGGATATTGTCTGGGATTGGCGAACGACCAGATAATCGCAATCGTGATGCAGAATTTGTGATTCAAAATAAAATCAAAAAAGCTGAATTGGTTTTTCTGTTGGAAAATTTGAGAATGAATTTGCGTCAGACCTTGGAAGAAATGCCAGAAAGTAAGTTAAAAGAACAAATGGTAATTCAGGGATTTGAAGTTACAGGATTCAGTGTAATAGTGCATGTTATTGAACATTTTTCGTATCACACAGGTCAAATTACCAATTTAACAAAATTGCTAACTAACAAGGATACTGCATATTACATAGGAATTGATCTCAACCAACTGAATCGCCTGAACTAACGTTGTATAAATAAGATTGCATTGTTGATAATTCTATACAGATTTTGATGTTCAAAGCAAGGGTAGGATTAACTTTGTAAAAAATACGGTTACATGTTAAAAATAGGAGTTTTAGGAGCTGGTCATCTTGGTAAGATTCACATTCGATTATTACTTGAATTAAAAGACGAATTTGAGTTTGTTGGTTTTTATGATCCAAGTGATGATAATGCTGCTTACGCTATTGAAAAATTTGGAATACAACGCTATGATACCATTCAAGACTTATTGAATGTTGTTGATTGTGTAGATATCGTAACACCAACATTAGCGCATTATGATTGTGCTTCACTTGCCTTGCGTAATAGCAAACATGTTTTTATTGAAAAACCAGTAACACAAACAGTTGACGAGGCTCGTTCATTGATGGAATTAGCACGTGAAGCGGATGTGAAAGTGCAAGTTGGACACGTAGAGCGTTTCAATCCAGCATTTCAGTCAGCCACCCCATATTTTAATAAACCAATGTTTATTGAAACACATCGTTTAGCGCAGTTTAATCCACGTGGAACAGATGTTCCTGTTGTGTTGGATTTGATGATTCACGATTTAGATATCATTTTGAGTGTTGTGAAGTCAGGAATCAAGCGCATTTCTGCTTCAGGAGTTTCTGTAGTTAGTGATACGCCAGATATTACGAATGCACGCATCGAATTTGACAATGGTTGTGTGGCCAACCTTACCGCATCTCGTATTTCTATGAAAAATATGCGTAAATCGCGTTTCTTCCAAAAAGATGCATATATCAGCGTTGATTTTTTGACAAAAGAATTGGAAGTGGTTCGAATGGAAGATGTGCAAGGGGAACCAAGTCCGTTTGATATTATTTTTGAATTAGGAGAAGGAAAACCATCGAAGAAAATATTTTTCGATAAGCCTGATATCGAGGAAACAAATGCAATAAAAGAAGAGTTGAGAACGTTTGCAGAAGCAATCAACAACGATACAACTCCGTTGGTTTCGCTGGATGACGGATACAGAGCCTTGGATGTCGCTCAAAAAATTCTCGATAAACTGTCAGCATCTTCGGTTGTTCTTTCAGACAATAATTGATAAAAAAAGTCGTTAGACAAACAGATTAATACTTATGAAACGATTAATATTCTTTATATCCTGTTCAATTATACTCTCCTCCTGTATAAAAAATAATCCTGATCCATTTTGGTTAGAAGTGAATGAATGGACCTTGGAATCAAATGATAATTTGGGCTTTGATCAAGGTGAATTGACACACAATTTTACAGAAGCATGGGTTTATGTGGACGACAAGGTTATTGGAGTTTTTGAAGTTCCATTTAGAATTCCCTTAGTAAAAACTGGTAATGCGAACATCAAATTGTATCCTGCAGTGAAGAACAATGGAATCTCTGCAACAAAGAAAATTTATCCGTTTGTTGTCCCGTACGAAGTAAACGTGCTAATGGAAGGAAATGGAGAAATTATTATCAATCCGGTAACTCATTACAAGGATGCGACTCTTTTTAAAATCTATGATTTTGAAAGTGCCTCAATCGGGATGACGGATGATATTAATTCACTCGCTAGTTTTGTGAAAGCAAATGACCCAGCCATATTGAAATGGGGTAATTTTTACGGGTTGATTAACCTGGATGCTGTGGATACATCTTATGTAGGTTACACAACGGATTATATGAATTTCAACAAAGGACAAGAGGTGTATTTGGAAATCGATTATTACAATACCAATGGTATGGTAACAGGATTGTTAGCTACAAGTTCAACTGCGGGAACCGTTAATAATGTGAACATTCAATTAAATGCTCAAGATCCCTCTACTGTTAAGTGGAAAAAAATCTACATTGATCTGAAGGAATTGATTTCAAATTCACCAACCGGAGCGCAGTTCCGACAATCATTCCAGGCCGGACTAGATAGTGGTGATTCAGAAGGATTTATTATTATGGATAATATAAAAATTGTTCACTACTAGAATGCGCTCACCAATCCTCACGTTTTTTTTATTGTTATTAGATTACTTGGCAGCTTTGCTTGGTTGGTTTGCATTTTATTATTTTAGAAAAGTCTCCATTGAAAAAGTAGATTTTCAAGTAGGAACAAACTTTTATTGGGGAATCGCGATTATCCCTGTTCTCTGGGTTTTGTTTTACTATTTTCAAGGAACTTATCATGAAATTCGAAGATTGTATCGTTTTAAATTATTCAATTTAACTTTTGTCGCAACACTTTTAGGTTCGATAACATTGTTTTTCGCGCTATTGCTTGATGATGAGGTCGATAATTATCAATTGTATTACAAATCGTTTTTACTGTTATTTGGAATACATTTCTTTGCAACTTTAATTCCGCGATTCATTTTTATCACAATACTCGTTTCACGTATTCATTCTGGAAAGTCAGGATTTAGTACACTTTTAATTGGCGGTAGCGATAAAGCAATCGAAATCTATAATGAAATTATTGGTCTGCCAAAAAGCACGAACAATTTTATTGGATTCATCAATATTAATGGAGTTGATCGTCAGTTGGAAAGTAAATTGCCGTATTTAGGACATGCAGATAACATCGAGAAAATTCTTTTAGAAAATCCAGTTGATGAGGTTATTATTGCCTTAGAAAGCGTTGAACACGATAAATTGAAATCCATTATTTCTAGAATTCAAGGCGGGAATTTGGTGATTAAAATACTACCGGATATGTACGATATTTTATCTGGTTCGGTAAAAATGACAAACATTTTTGGAGCGCTTTTAATTGAGGTTAATGCTGAATCAATGCCACTTTGGCAGCAAGCAATGAAACGATTTATGGACGTTTTTCTATCAATTATTGCCATCATTTTCTTGATTCCGGTTTATATCTTTTTAGCAATAGGTGTGAAGCTGTCTTCGGCAGGTCCAATTTTCTTCATGCAAGAACGAATTGGTTTGAATGGAATTCCGTTTAACATCATCAAGTTTAGAACAATGTATGTAGATGCAGAGAAATTAGGTCCTCAACTTTCTTCATCAAACGACCCCCGTATTACGCCTATTGGTCGATTCATGCGAAAATTGCGTTTCGATGAATTTCCGCAATTCTTCAATGTTTTACGTGGAGATATGTCGTTGGTTGGACCGCGTCCAGAACGCCAATTTTACATTGATCAGATTGTCCAAATTGAGCCGCAATACTTGCATTTAACGAAAGTTAGACCAGGAATCACTTCATGGGGACAAGTTAAATACGGATATGCTGAGAACGTTGAGCAAATGCTTCAACGCATGAAATTCGATTTGCTTTACATGAAAAATCGTTCGTTGGCTTTGGATATAAAAATTATGCTCTATACGATTCTGATCGTTATAAAAGCCAAAGGAAAGTGATTATTTCACTTTGAATTCATACATTTTTGTACCTTCTAGATATCCTTCCAATACATCACCAATTTGAACAGGTCCAACTCCAGCAGGTGTACCTGTGAAAATTAAATCCCCCTTTTTCAAAGTCATGAATTGAGATATATATGCAATGATTTGATCAATTGTAAAAAGCATATCAGAAGTGCGTCCAATTTGCACCGTTTCTTGATTCTTTTTTAGTTCAAAAGATAATTTCGTTAAGTCCAAATTGGCAACAGGAATAAATTGTTGAGAAACAGGGGCACTGTGTTCGAATGATTTGGCAATTTCCCAAGGCAATCCTTTTTCTTTACATTGTTGTTGTAAATCACGAGCAGTAAAATCAATTCCTAATGTCACATCTGAATAGTATTTGTGGGCAAATTTTTCAGAAATGTTTTTTCCAACTTTGTCGATTCTAACAACTAGTTCACATTCATAATGCAGATCTTTTGTAAAGTCGGGGAAATAAAAATCATATCCATCACGTAAAATAGCTGTGTCTGGTTTCATGAAGAAAACGGGAGCAGTTGGAACTTCAGCTTTCATTTCTTTTGCATGATCTGCATAATTTCTGCCAATACAAATGATTTTCATCTTATTTAAATTTATTCTTTAATGCTTCTAATTTACTTGCAATATCAGTTTCCTTTGATTCTTTGGTTTTCTCTCTTTCCGCTTTAATTTTATCCATTTCACGGCGCAAACATTGCTTTGTATACAAAGGGAAATCTGCATCTAGCATCCAACCATAATAACCAGGTTCAATTTGTGCAACTTGTTTAATTGTTCTGCCTTTATGCTTACCAAAGTTATAAATGGCTTCACCTTTATCATCAATTGCTAAACGTCCCGCAAAATCCAATAAATTGTAATTGCCTGCTTTTGAAAAATCAGACAAGTAATTCACATCATTCTTAATGTCTGGATATCGCTCAATCTGTGCTTTTAAAACATCCCAAGTAGCTTTTGCGTCATACAAGGCATTGTGAGCGTTTTCAATCGTTTTATTGCAGTAGAAGAGATAAGCAGCAGCCAAAGTGCGTTGTTCCATTTTGTGAAAAATATTCTGAACATCCACGAACCTTCTTTTTGAAATGTCGAAATTAGATCCAGCACGCATCAATTCTTCAGCAAGAACTGGGATATCAAATTTATTTGAGTTGTAACCAGCTAAATCGGCATCACCAATAAATGCAACAATTTCGTTGGCTAACTCTTTAAAAGTGGGAGCATCTTGAATGTCCTTGTCGTAAATTCCGTGTATTTCACTCACAACAGCTGGAATAGGCATTTCAGGATTAACGCGCTTGCAATAATTTTCTTCTGAACCATCTGGTTGAACTTTGATAATCGCAATTTCAACAATTCGATCACTTGTAATATTTGTGCCGGTTGTTTCCAAGTCAAATATGGCAAGCGGTCTTTCAAGACTTAAATTCATACAGAAGTTTTTGCCAAAGATAATGAAGTAAAAAACAAAAAGTCCGAACAATGCCGGACTTTTCATTTTATGTTGATAATTCTTATTCTGTTTTTAACCCAACAAATTGGTATGGGCGATATTTTTTCGTGTTTCTACCATCTTTAACATATTCTGGACCATCAACGATTGCAGAAACAATCACAACGTTTACACGATCTTTAAAATCTGGAATCGACTCAAAGTAAGTTTGTATGTCATATTTCATATTCTCCGCACGAATTTGTGTCAATTTCTCATTTGTTTCATACGTTTTTGTTGGAACGCGTGATGCAGATGAGTAAACTTTAATTGTTATCGATTTGCGACCTTCTTTTAATTGAGCTTCAACTTGTTTTACAAAATCTTTCAAATCACCTTTTGATGTCGATAATTTATTTTTGTTATAATCGAAGTAGTGCATGTACTCAAGATTTTTGAATGCAATTATATCAACTGTATCAATCACAGTCACTGTATCTTTCGGAACTGAAATAGTTCGTGTAGGAACATCTAACATCAATTCACGATAAATTTCTTGAAAAGCTTCATCACATTTTGTTGTGAAAGATTCTTCGTACATCGTTAGGTTGTCACTTGCATTGTAATAGGCAATTTTATACGTTTTACATGGTTTTAATCCAGTCATGAACAAACCATCTCTCAAACGAGGATAAATTGTTTTGTTTTTTTCATATTCTTCACAATCATCACATGTCAATTTCACATTGATCGCGAAATCCTCTGGTAATTCAGAACCATCCGTTGTTTTGATTTTACCTTTAAAGACAGCAATGTTGTTGACACCTAAGAAGTCATTGTGAATTTCATAAATGTCTTTTTCTCCATGCCCATCTTTTCTAAACGAAGTCATGTATCCTCTTAATCCGTCGATAGTAGTTGTGTAGAAGATATCATCGTTGGTTGAATTGAAAGGATAACCAATGTTTTTAGATTCAGACCAATTTCCGTCTTCCAGAATATCACATACTAGGATATCAAATCCACCAATACTTTTATCGCCATTCGAAGAGAAATACAATTTTTTATTATCGACAGAAACGAAAGGAGCATCTTCATCATAAGCAGTATTCACACGTGGTCCCAAGTTGATTGGATTTGACCATGTGCTGTCGCCTTTGCGTTTTGACATGTAAATGTCACGTCCACCAAAACCACCCGGTCGATCTGAAACAAAAAACATTCTCGAACGGTCTGGAGAAACCATACAATGTGTTTCCCAATATTTGGTATTGATGTCTTTGTCATCCACTAATTGGATATCGTTGAATTTTCTTCCATAGAAATCAGTATAATAAATATCTCCTGATCCGGTAGAGTCTTCATACAAGTAGATTCTGCGTTCGTCAGTGCTAACAGCAATTGTCGCTTCATTTCTTTCAGGTTGACAAAATTCTAAACGAATTGGAGCCATCCATGTAGAATCATAATCCATGTACGATACATAAACATCTTCTGGATATTGATTAATTGCTGGGTCACGGAATGTTTCTGTTGCTCCGTTTTCCCATGGTCTTCTTGAAGTAAAATATAGTGATGATCCATCTAATGATACAACTGGGGCATAATCAGGAAATTGGCCATTTACAGTTCCTCCGATGTTTTTCAAATAAACGTTAACTGGTGCAGCCATCATTTGTTTCGCTTGTTCACATTGAATTAAACGTAATTTGGCAACTGGAATTAACTCAGACTTGTTTTTTGTTGTTGCTAAGAATTTTTCATAATTCGCTTTTGCACCATCAATGTTTTCATTTAGGTGATAACAAGTTGCTAAGTGGAAATATGCATCAGCAGGAGCACTTTTTTCTCCAATACCATACATATCATAATTCGCATCAACATCCTTAACAGCTTTTTCAAAATAAGGAATAGCATTTTCATATTCCTTACGAATTTCTAACATTAAATAACCTTTACGGTAATTGTAATTCGAACTTTCTGGTTTGATGGTCAGAAGTTTATCAGCCAACATTTCTGCATGATACAAATATCCTTCTTGTGTCATACGTGAGTTTTCAGTGACTAACTGCTGCTCAGAACCATTCTGAACAATGTTTAAAACTTGTTCATCAGTCAATTGTGCATGAACGAATACAGGAAGTATAAAAATGAAGCTAAGTAATTTTATTATTCTCATAGTAGAGTGGTTTAAATAAACTAAAACTTAATTATTTGTTGGTTAACGACAATTAATATAAATAGTTTCGTTTATCAAAAATAAAAAAAAGTCCGAATAAAATCCGGACTTTTTAAATTGTTCTATACTTATTTGATTTATTCAGTTTTCAAGCCAACAAACTGATAAGGTTTATATTTTGACTTGTTTTTCGCATCGTTTGTGTATTCTGGACCATCAACAATTGCTGTAACAATTACTACATTGACTTTTCCTTTGAATTCTGCTTTTGCTTCGAAATAATTTTGTAAATCGTACTTCATGTTTTCAGCGCGAATTGAGGCTAATTTTTCATTTGATTCAAAATCCTTAGTTGGAACTCGAGAAGCAGATGAATAAACATTGATAGTAACAGACTTACGACCTTCCGATAATTGTTTTTCAACATCTTTAACAAATTGTTTTAATTCACCTTTTGCGGTACTCAACTTGTTTTTATTATAGTCGAAATAATGCATGAATTCGACGTTTTTATAGGCAATAACCGTAATTGTATCGATTTCTTTAACTGTATCTTTTGGTACTGAAATTGTTCGAGTTGGAACATCTAACAACAATTCTCTGTAAATTTCTTGATAAGCTTCGTCACATTTTGTGGTGAATACTTCTTCGTACATTGTTTGGTTATCAGTTGCGTTGAAGTAAGTAATTCTGTATGTTTTACACGGTTGAATTCCTGTCATAAACATTCCATCTCTTAAACGTGGAAACAAAATTTTCGATTTTTCACTTTCAGAACATTCGTCACACGATAATTTAAAATTCATCGCGAAATCCTCAGGTAGGGTTGATCCATCCGAAGTTTTGATTACACCTTTGAAAACTGCAAGATTTTTAACTCCTAAGAAATCGTTTTTAATTTCATAAATATCTTTCTCTCCGTTTCCTCCCGGTCTGAATGAAGTTACATATCCTCTCAATCCGTCAACAGTAGTTGTATAATAAATGTCATCATACGTTGAATTGAATGGATAACCAACATTCGAAGGGTCACTCCAAATTCCATTATCTTGCATTGTAGAAACAAGGATGTCAAAACCACCCATACTTTTTTCACCGTTTGATGCAAAGTATAATTGCTTGTTATCAATACTTAAAAAAGGAGCATCTTCATCATTTTTTGTATTGATTTTCGGACCAAGATTGATTGGATTACCCCATGTACCATCCGAGTTCTTTTTGCACATGTAAATATCTCTCCCTCCAAAACCACCTGGTCGATCAGAAGAGAGGAACGCCATTGTTCCGTCCTGAGAAACCATGAAATGTGTTTCCCAGAATTCAGTATTAATGTTCGTATTGTCTAATAAATTTATAGCATTGAATTTATTCGCATAGAAATCTGAGAAGTAAATATCTCCAGATCCCGTAATGTCTTCGTACAAGTAAATTCTTCGTTCATCTGTACTCACGGCCATTGTCGCTTCATTGCGTTGAGCCTCACAAAAATCTAGTCTTTTTGGAGCATTCCAAGTGGAATCAGACGATAAATAACTCACATAAACATCTTCAGGATAAGCATTTGTTGCTGGGCTTCTTAACAATTCTGTTTCACCGTTTTCCCAAGGACGCTGTGACGTAAAAAAGATGGCAGAGCCGTCTAAAGAAACAACAGGAGAGAACTCCGCATATTGACTATTAAAGTTTGTTCCCATGTTGTTTAAGACAATTTTTACAGGAGCTTGTTTTAATAGAGCAAGTTGATCCAATTGAATTAAACGCAATTGAGCCACTTCAATTAATTCCGATTTTGAACTTGAAGTGTTAATGAATTGTTGGTATGTTTCACGTGCTTTAGCAATATTCTCATTCAAATGATAACATTCCGCTAAATGAAACAATGCATCCGTTGGGGCGCTTTTCTCGTTTGAGCTATACATATCAAAATTTGCATCAATTTTAGTGATAGCAACTTCTAGAAATGGAATAGCTTGATTTGCGTCTTTACGAACCTTTAATACCAAATAACCTTTGCGGTAATTGTAATTTGGGCTTGTAGCGTTTAATGAAATTAGTTTATCAGCAATCATTTCTGCTTGATAAAAGAAACCATCTTGAATCATTCGTGAATTCTCGGTGACAAGTTTTGTTTCAGATCCTGATTGAATCATTTTTAACACTTGTTCATCCGTTAATTGCCCAAAAAGTAGGGTAGGACAAAGAAAAAGTAAACAAAGAAAAGTACTTTTAAAACTCATAATTTAGTAGTTAAATCAAAAATTAATTTCACTTTTTAGGTGCAATAACTAACGTATGGGTTTCAAATTGAGTGTAAAGTAAAGAAAAAAGTCCGAAACTAGACCGGACTTTTGTAAATTATTTTTTTACGATTCTAAATTCAGTGCGTCGATTTAGCTGATGTTCCTGTGGTGAACATGTTGATTCTGATTCGCCTTCACATTCACACTTGTTCACTAATTTACTTTCTCCATAACCTTTTCCGTAGATTCTTTCTGGATTCGAAATGCGTGATTTGATGTAGTCTGCGGATGCTTTTGCTCTTCGATCAGATAAATCCTCATTGTATTGCGATGACCCTCTACAATCGGTATGAGAGCCTAGTTCAATTTCCATTGTTGGATTATTGTTCATCACTTTTACGATTTTATCTAATTCGCGTTTAGCATCTTTACGGATTATAGCTTTGTCGAAATCGAAATAGATATTTTTAATTCCATAAAGACTTGCTAGATCAGCTCCAATTTCTGCTTTATTCAAATCAACTTTTACTTTGATTTTCTCATCAGGACCTAATTTTTGCGTTAAATCATATGTTTGAGTGATGTAATCATCTTTTGAAACTTTCAGCTGAATATCTATTGGTTCACCGATAAAACGGTTTGTCAACGGTTTCATTTTGAAGTTACCATTCGCATCAGCATATACTGTTTCAATAACTTTGTTCGTTCTTAGATCAATAACTTCAATTTTAGAATTAGGAAGAATTGCTTTTGTTTCTTTATCCGCAATAATTCCGTTAACAATGTAGTTTTTAACAGGTGTAATTGTTTCTTTTTTAGCGTTTAGAATGACTTCTTTCGTGATTTCTTGATAGTGTTCCGTACACTCTGTTTTGAATTCTTCTTCATACATGTTCACTTTGTCATTTGCATTTACGTATGCTAAAACATATGTTTTACATGGCTGAAGATTCGTAATAAATACGCCATCTTTCAATCTTGGGTAAATCGTTCTTGTTGTAGCTTCATCTGTACAATCTTTGCATTTAAGCGTCATTGCAACCGGGAAATCTTCAGGTAATGGCGAATTGTCGTAGTTTCGGATCAATCCTTTCAATACCGCTAAACTTTTGACACCAAGAAAATCATTGTTTACTTCGTAAATGTCTTTTTCTCCAAAACCGTCTCCTCTAAATGAAGTCAAATATCCTCTTAGTCCATCAATGGTCGTTGTGTAATAAATATCATCATTTGTTGAATTAAATGGATAACCCAAATTGCGCGATTCTGACCACGTTCCATTGTCCAGTAAATCTGCTGTTAAAATGTCAAAACCACCGATACTTTTTTCTCCGTTGGAAGAGAAGTACAACATTTTATTGTCAACCGATACGAATGGAGCATCCTCATCGAATGCTGTATTTATTTTGTCACCTAAATTGATAGGTTCGGACCACGTTGTATCACCCGTTTTTTTTATGACATACAAATCTCGGCCACCAAATCCTCCTGGACGATCAGATGAGAAAAATAGGCGAGAACCATCATGACTCATCATACAATGTGTTTCCCAAAATTCAGTATTTAATCCTGTAATGTTTAAAGCCTTAATATCATTGAATTTCGCGGCATAAAAATCTGAATAATAAATATCTCCAGAACCAGTTGAATCTTCGTACAAATAAACTCTTCTTTCATCAGAACTAACTGCAATTGTTGCCTCATTTCGTTTCGGTAAACAGAAATCTAGTTTCATTGCTTCTGTCCAAGAAGAATCATAATCCATGTATGAAACATAAACGTCCTCTGGATATTGATTAATTGCTGGGTCACGGAAGTTTTCTGTTGAATTGTTTTCCCATGGTCTTCTTGATGTGAAATACAATGCAGAACCATCCAACGAGATAACAGGTGAATAATCTGGATAATTTGTGTTAATAGCTTTTCCAAGATTTTTTAATGCAACATTAATTGGTGCGGCGATTGCTTTTTTTGCGTTTTCACACTGTGCAATTTTTAACTTTGCCAATCTGATAGTCTCTGATTTCCCGCTTGAGTTTGTAAGAAATAAATTATAATACTCAATCGCTTTTTCCATGTTACCACTTAATTGATAAGCATTACCTAAATGGTAAAAAGCATCTGCTGGTGCACTTTGTTCTTTAGCACTGAACGCGTCATAATGTGGTTTTGTGTCTTTAATTGCTTTTGTTAAAAATGGAATGGCAGTCTGATAATCCTTTCTGATTTCTAATGCTAAAAATCCTTTTCGATAATTATAGTTTGGACTTTCAGGTTGATACGTTAATAACTTATCAGCGATCATTTCAGCTTGAAAAAAACTTCCTTCAGCCATCATTCGTGAGTTTTCACTTAATAGTTTATCCTCATCCGAATTTTGAATTAATTCTTTTACTTGATCATCAGTCAATTGGGAAAAAGAAGTAAATGACGCCAAAAGGGCGAAAAAGATTATTAAACGTGGTTTCATATCAATGAATGGTATCTTGTTGGTTTTGAATAGCTAATTATTTGCAAATGTAACTTTAATTTTTTACAATACGAAATTCGGTACGACGATTGGCCTGATGCTCTTCTTCTGTGCATGAAGAAATTATAGTTCCTTCACAGCCACAATCGTTAACCAATTTTGATTCACCGTATCCTTTTCCATAAATTCGATTTGGATCTTTTATTCGTGCTTTGATGTATTCGGCTGATGCTTTTGCTCGACGATCTGAAAGCGCTAAATTGTATTTCATGGAAGCGCGACAATCGGTATGAGAACCTAATTCAATCACTAAAGTTGGATTGTCGTTCATGATTTTCACAATTTTATCCAATTCTATTTTAGCATCTGGACGAATTGCTGATTTATCCAAATCAAAATAAATAGGTTTTAAATCCAACGTTTTGGCCAAATCAATTCCAATTTCAGGTTTTTCTAACAAGTAGTTTAAATGAATAGCTGTATCTGCACCAAGTGTTGTCATTAAATCGAAAGTTTGCGTCATGTATCCTTCTTTTGAAACACGTACATGGTAGTAAAGACTATCTCCGAATTTTTTGTCTTTCAATATCGAAGAATAAAACTCACCCATTTTCGTGGTTACAGTCGTTTCATAGTTTTATTGAGTTGTCGGATTCATAAATTCAACTTTTGAAACCTCTAATTTGCTTCCTGTTTTTTTGTCAGCAACTAATCCATCTAGCGAATAACGTTTAATAGGAATTATTCGACGTTTTTCTGCATCCAAAATAACTTCCTTATAAATCTCTTCATACCCTTTGCTACATGCTGTTTCGAATGATTCTTTGTACGAATTTTTAGACAATGAATCGTATTTGAAAGCAATTTCATACGAACGACAGGGAATTAAGGAATATACAAATGAACCATCTCTTAAACGTGGAGATAAGCTGTTTTCTCGCGTATCATCACAGTTCGTACATTTGATTGTTGCGTAAACAGATTCAGGTAATTTGCTTCCATCTAATGTAAGAATTTTTCCTTTCAATACGGCAACATTGTTTACGAGCAAAAAGTCATTTTCAATTTGGTAAATGTCCTTTTCACCGAAACCATTTTTTCTAAAGGATGAAAGATAACCGTAATGTCCATCAGCAGTTGTTGTATAATAAATATCGTCTCCAGTTGAGTTTATAGGATAACCTAAATTCACTGAGTTTGACCAAACATTGTTTTCATCGCGGATTGAAACGAAAATATCGAAACCACCCATGCTGTTAGGCCCGTTACTTGAAAAATATAGTGTCTTATTATCTACAGCAATAAACGGTGAGTCCTCATCATAAGGTGAATTGATTACAGGTCCAAGATTGATAGGTTCACTCCATTGTCCATTCGGTAGTTTAACAGTTCTGTAAATATCTCTACCTCCATAACCGCCAGGACGATCGGAAACAAAATACATGTTTTGTCCATCTGGAGTAACAGTACAATGGGTTTCCCAATATTTTGTATTTAAATTTTTATAACCTAACAATGTTAGCGCTGTAAAATTGCTATTTTGAAAGTCTGAATAATAGATGTCACCAAATCCAGTTCTATCTTCGTAGGTATAGATACGTCTTTCGTCAGGACTAATGGTTACAGTAGCTTCATTTAATTTTCCATCACAAAAACTTAATCGTTCAGGTGTTGTCCAATTCGAATTGAGCTCACCGTAGCTCACATAAATATCTTCAGGATATTGATTCAGTTGCGGATCTTTGTAATCGTCTGTTGACTGGTCGACCCATTGTCTTCGTGAAGTAAAGTAAAGCGAACTTCCATCGAGGGAAATCACTGGTGAATAATCTGGATAGACACCATTTACAACATTTCCGATATTTTTAACTAGTGATTTTTTAGGATTTGCAAGATTGAATTTTGCAATATCACATTGTAATAGGCGTAATTCTGCATTCTTTATTTGTTCAGACTTATTGCTTGATGCATCGATGAATTTTGAATAAAACTCTTTTGCTTTATCAATTTGTTCATCTAAATGATAACAGCGCGCAATGTGATAATAAACATCCGTTGGAGCGCTTGTTTCTTTTGACGAATACATATCGAAATTTTTATCGACATCTATAAGAGCCTTCTGTAAATAGGGAAGCGCCGTTACCCAATCTTGTCGTGAGTCTAAAACAATAAAGCCCTTTCTATAATTATAGTTAGGGCTTGAAGGATTTATTTGAAGAAGACGATCAACAACAATCTCTGCGAAAAAGAAATAATTTTCTTGCAACATTCTTGAAGATTCAACAACTAACTGCTCTTCCGGAGCAGTTTGAGTCATTTGTCTAACTTCAAACTCATTCAACTGCGTCATTCCTAAAAATGGCAACAATATCAATCCGAAGATTGCAAGTATCTTTTTCATAGAGTGGTCAATAAATTATGTGGTGTCTATCTGATTATAATTCTCTTTTTGGATCAAATTGTTCTAAATAATCGGCAACTCGTTTTACGAATTGGCCACCCAAAGAACCATCAACAACACGGTGGTCATAAGAGTGGGATAGGAACATTTTATGACGGATTCCAATGAAATCACCATGAGGAGTTTCGATAACTGCAGGTACTTTTCGAATTGCACCTAAAGCTAAAATTGCCACTTGAGGTTGATTGATAATTGGAGTTCCCATTACGTTTCCAAAAGATCCAACATTTGTTACAGTAAATGTACCACCTTGAATATCTTCAGGTTTTAATTTGTTGTTACGTGCATTGTTCGCTAATTCATTCACTGATTTTGTTAAACCAGTTAAATTCATACGATCAGCATTTTTGATTACAGGAACAATTAAATTTCCAGAAGGTAAAGCAGTTGCCATACCAATATTGATATCTTTTCGCTTAACGATAGAAGTTCCACTAACGGATACATTGATCATTGGGAAGTCTTTAATTGCTTTTACAATTGCTTCGATAATGATTGGTGTAAATGTGATATTTTCACCTTCGCGTTTCGCAAATTCACCTTTTATTTTGTTTCTCCAGTTTACGATTTCAGTAACATCTGCTTCAACGTAAGAAGTTACATGTGGAGCAACGTGCACAGACATAACCATGTGTTCCGCGATGATTTTACGCATGCGATCCATTTCAATGATTTCGTCTCCTGGATTTGGAACTACAACTGGACCTTTAATATTCGCCAAGAATCCATTGTTCTCTGCTGGAATTGCAGCAGGGGCAGCAGTCGTTGACGTAATTACTGGTGAACCACTAACTGTAGTTGCAGCAACTGTTGTAGTAGATGCAACTGGTGCAGCAGCAGGAGCTGAAGTACGATTGTCAACGTAATCTAAAATATCTTTTTTCGTAACTCTTCCACCTTGACCTGAACCAGCCAACGTTTCAAGTTCACCCATTGAAATTCCTTCTTTTTCAGCAATACTTCGAACAAGTGGAGAATAGAATTTACCTGAAGGTCCGTTTTTGTCAATTAATTCAGAGCTTCCGTTCACGCTTGCAACAACTTCTTGAACATTGTTAGCGATGGTAGTTGCAGCAGCAGCTGGACTTGGAGCACTTTCTGCTGCAGGGGTAGGAGCAGCGCCACTTCCATCCGTTGAAATAATAGCGATTACGTCACCAACTTGAGCAACTTGGTCCACTTCAAAGAAACGTTGCACCAACACACCACCAGCTTCTGATGGCAATTCGTTATCCACTTTATCAGTAGCAACTTCAACTAAAGGCTCATCAATTTCAACTGAATCACCAATATTTTTCAACCAATTTGTAATCGTTGCTTCTGTAACGCTTTCTCCCATTTTCGGAAGTCTAATTTCAATCTGTGCCATATTATTAGAATGGATGTCTTAAATTTTCGAGTACAAAAGTAAGCTAAAATTCGGTTTCTACAAGCAGGAAAAGAGGGAATTATCGATCGAGATTTTTCCACGCTTTCAAGAGTATTCCAAAATCCTTCTGGATTGAATAATCGCGGGCGTAAATCAAGTTTAATTTGTCTGTAATTGAAGCATCTTCAAATACGAGTGCATCGCTTGGATTTAATACTCCTTTTTTTATTCGCGGTAATTGATATGCTTGATTACTATTGCTGCTCAAGTAGCCCACAAATGAGAGCTTTCCAAAGAAAATTCTTACAATATTGCGAATGAAATTCATCGGTTTTTTATAGGTGAATGCAAGTAGAGGAGAAGCCAATAAAAAAGCAAAGGATAACAATAAGTCAAATGTTCTTTTGGAACGAATATTTTCTGTTTTTGTAATCGAATTGATGTTTAATACATACAAATCTCCAGCTGTTTCTATTGAATTACTTCCAATCAAGGATAATGAATCTGGTTGTGCGATTTTAAAATCAATTTTTGATGAATCAATTGCTGTCATCCAATGTATGATTGTTTGAGCAGAGGTATCTTTTGCACAAAATACAATTTCATTGATATCATGAATGTAGGTGATTTGATCCAATTGATTTAATGTCCCAACAGCACCATATTCTTTTTCTTCTCCTACAGAAACATGTTCGATTAAATCGATATTTGGATTTGTTTGCTTTAAAATTTCGGTCACACGTTTAACTTCTTCTGATTCACCGACAATTGCGAATTTCTTGTTCTTTTTACGGATAAGGCTGAATTTTTGTCCAATTGCAACATGTAAAAACAAACGTGAAAGTAAGTAATAACCAATCATCCAGGCTGCTCCGACTAAGATGAATAAGCGTGAAAACTGCCATGATTTTGGCAATAAAGCATAAGCAATCAGGATTACCAGTGTTGAAAGAATGATTCCTTTGAAATATTTCAATGGTTTTATTGGATAATCGTAACCCCCATTGAACAAAACGCCTAGTAACCAAATGACTGTATAGATTGGAATTGAAACATTTACCACTGAATCTGGAAATTCGATCGAACTCATTTTCCATTGATTTGTCAAGGCGAACAATCCTGTAACCAGAATTGCGCTATCAACAACAGGTAAAAAGGCTTGTTTTATAAATCGCGAGCTCAATGCTAAAAAGGCTCTGAAATAGATTGCAGCGTTGATTAAAAATGAAAATAAACGTGCATTTTTTTGAGAAAAGTGCTTTTCAGCAAAAATGATCATGGCACGGTAAAACACAAAGACGTAGTTGACTGAACTTTTCTTCGTGCTTTCTCCTTTGTAGTGAATAATGCGTGTTTCGGGGAAATAATAATTTTTGTATCCTCCTTTGATAATGCGATAAGAAAGGTCAATGTCTTCACCGTACATGAAAAATGCTTCATCGAGTAATCCCACTTTTTCAAGTGCTCCCGAGCGCATTAGCATGAACGCACCACTTAAAATTTCTATTTCATTGGTTTCAAATTCACTTAAATGCCCAGCATGATATTGCCCAAATTTTTTAGAACGTGGAAATACTTTTGAAAGACCAAATATTTTGTAAAATGCAACTTTTGGAGTTGGTAATCCACGTTTTGATTCTGGTAAAAACTTTCCTTTTCCATCCAACATTCGAACACCTAAACCACCTGCATCTGGATGTGAATCCATGAAGTCAATCACTTTTGAAAATGTATCTTCTTCTACAACTGTATCTGGATTAAGTAATAAAACATATTCAGAATCAGATAACAATATAGCCTGATTATTTGCTTTCGAAAAGCCACGATTGTCTTTGTTGGCGATTAGGTTGTATTCAGGGAATTTTCTAGTAACCATTTCAACTGAACCATCAATTGAATTGTTGTCAACGATAAAAACTTCTCCATTTACGTTTGTTAAAGCCTTTCTGACGGAATTTAGACATTGCTCAAGGAAGTACTCAACATTGTAATTAACAATGATAATACTGATTTTATGTTTATATGATTTACTCACGCCTTAAGCAACGATAAAACGTTTATTTAATTGCAATGCAAGAAATTTCAATCGGAACGTCCAATGGTAATTTTGCCACTTGAACAGTTTCTCTTGCTGGTGGAACTTCATTAAAGTAACTTCCGTAAACAACATTCATTTCTGCAAAATCATTCAAGTCTTTCAAGAAAATACTGCATTTTACCACATTGTCAATTGTCAAACCTGCTTCCTCAAGAAGTGCTAAAATGTTGTTCATGACCTGATGTGTCGCATTTTGAATCGTATCTGTTACCAATTCACCAGAAAAAGGATTCAAAGGAATTTGTCCGCTGACATATAATGTATCGTTTTTCAGTATTGCTTGACTGTATGGACCAATAGGCGCAGGCGCTCCAGGAATTGAAATTACTTTTTTCATTTTCTCGTTGAAATGAAGTTGAACAATGAATTAATCTGAAAAGTGGAGGTGAGTTAGTTTGTCCACTTTCATTAACTTTGTGCAAGTTTAACAATTAAAGCGTAATTAATTGAAAGTTCTATTGATTGATTTTTATGATTCATTTACCTATAATATTTTTCATTACCTGGAGAGTTGTGGTGTTGAGGTGCATGTTGTTGAGGATAGAGCAGTTAAAATTGATGAAGTTGAAAATTATGACTGCATCGTTTTTTCGCCAGGTCCAGGTTTACCAAGTGAGACGCAATCTATGTTACTCATTCTAGAAAAATACTCAGGAACAAAAAAGATTTTGGGGATTTGTCTTGGTATGCAAGGAATTGCCAGTTTTTATGGTGATGAATTGTATAACCTTGAGAAAGTTAAACACGGTGTGTCTGAAATTATTCATGTAGATCCGAAGGTCAACTTATTTAATGACCTCGATAAGAATCAGGAAGTTGGACTTTACCACAGTTGGGCAGTTAGAATTAACCCGAATTCTAATTTAAAGGTTACTGCATTATCCAATGAACACGTTACGATGGCATTGCAACATAAAGAACTGCCTATTTACGGCGTTCAATTTCATCCCGAATCAATATTATCTGAAAATGGAAAACAAATGTTAAAGAATTTTCTTTTCGTTTGTTAATCAAATTATAATCTTTTATTTTTGGTCCAAACAAGTCTATTATGAAAAACCTTATTGTTGTATTATTTGCATTAATTTCATTGAATTCAATAGCACAGTCATGTGTAGGAAAATGGGTAACAATTGATGACGCTACCAACAAGAAAAAATCAATCGTTGAATTGTACAAAGTGGATGGTAAATTGTATGGAAAAATTACCTATTTATTTCCACGAGAAGGTAGAGAGGATAACCCAAAATGTACGAAATGTACAGGTGACAGAAAAGATAAACCTTTAGTTGGTTTACAAATTGTTCGTGGATTAACTTGGGACGGTGGAGAATGGGAAGATGGAACAATTGTTGATCCCGAAAACGGAAAAATTTACACGGTTAAAATGTGGTTAGAGCCAAATAATGCAAACTATTTAAATGTTCGAGGTTACATTGGACCATTCTTTAGAACCCAAAAATGGGTTAGAGTGGATTAAATTCGACATCTTTTGAACAATTTGTCTTTTTAAGCGTTTTTCGTGAAATTAAATATTCATGAAATCAATTTTATCAATTCTAATTATTCTTATTTATTCTATCGCTAACGCACAAACTGGAAAAGTTTCAGGACGTGTTTCGAATGTCACAAACAATGAAAGTTTAGCGTTTTCTAAAGTTCAAGTCATCGACCAACAGAAAGGTGCTGTTTGTTTGGATGATGGAACTTTTGTTATTGAAAATTTGGAACCAGGAGTTTATTCTTTTAAAGCTACATCGGTTGGATTTCAAGAGTTGATTATTAATGATATTACTGTAACGAACGCACGAACAGTGGAACTAAATTTCCAATTGGAACCAATTGTGCGCGAACAAAAAGAAGTAACTGTAAAGGCGAAGCCGTTTACAAAAGTTTCAGAATCCCCTGTTTCGTTAAGAACTTTAAATGCTACTGAAATTGAACGCCAACCAGGTGCGGGTCGAGATGTAAGTAAAGTGTTACAAGCACTTCCTGGTGTTGCTTCAAGAGCAACTTTCAGAAACGATATCATTATTCGTGGAGGTTCTCCAGGAGAAAATAAATTCTATTTGGATGGAATTGAAGTACCAAACATCAATCACTTCGCAACTCAAGGAAGTTCAGGTGGACCAGTTGGTTTGTTGAATGTTAATTTTATTCGTGAGGTAGATTTCTATTCTGGGGCTTTTCCCGCTAATCGCGCAAATGGTTTAAGTTCGGTAATCTCCTTCAAGCAAAAAGATGGTAATCCAGATGCATTGATTACTAATTTTGCACTTGGTTCAAGTGATGCCGCACTTACATTCGATGGTCCAATAGGAAAAAAAGCGGATTTTATTTTCTCAGCAAGACGCTCGTATTTACAATTTTTATTTGCTGCATTGAAATTACCCTTCTTACCAACTTACAATGATTCTCAATTCAAAGTGAACTACAGAATCAACCAAAAGAATAAAATTACCTTCATTGGACTTGGTGCGTTGGATCAATTCGCCTTAAATACAAAAGTGAATGATAAGGTCACTGATTCAACACAGCGTGAATACAACGATTATATTTTGGGTAACATTCCGTCTCAAAATCAGTGGAATTATACCATAGGAGTAAATTGGACACATTTCTCAAAAAAATCGTATCAAAATGTTGTAGCTAGTAGAAACATGCTTAAAAACATGGCTGTTCGCTACACGGATAACATTGTGTCAGATGCCAATAAAATTCTTGATTATTCCTCATTTGAAGCTGAAAACAAATTTCGTTTTGAACACACTTATTCTCAAAATGGTTGGAGAATTAATGCAGGAATTGGTTATGAATACGTTCGTTACAACAATGAAACGTTTAATCGAATTGCAATAATGGGCGTTCCAGTGACGATTGATTATAACTCAAATTTGTACTTAAGTAAAGGTTCAATTTTTGGGCAAGTTTCAAAAAGTTTAATGAACGAACGATTGAATTTATCACTTGGATTGAGAAGCGATATTTCAAATTATTCTAAAAGTTTGATGAATCCATTGGATCAATTATCACCAATGTTCTCAGCAAATTTCAGGTTGACAGATAAATGGTCGTTGAATGGAAATATTGCTCGATTCCATCAATTACCTGCCTACACAATTTTAGGTTACCGAAATGCGAATGATGAGTTAGTAAACAAAAACAATGATGTGAAATATATTCGTGCAGACCATTTTGTGCTTGGAACGGAATATTTGACCAATTTCAATTCACGCTTCACAGTTGAAGGATTCTTGAAAAATTATAGTCGTTATCCTTATTCGATAGTTGATTCAATTTCTTTAGCAAATTTGGGAACTGACTTTGGTGTTGTTGGGAATGAAGCTGTTACTTCAACAAGTTCAGGAAGAAGTTATGGTGTAGAGTTTTTATACCAACAAAAGCTAATTAAAGGATTCTACGGAATTGTAGCTTATACATTTGTGACATCTGAATTTAAAGACAAAAATGATGTGTACATTTCAAGTTCTTGGGATAGTAAAAACATCGTTTCTTTGACAGGTGGAAAACGCTTTAATAAAGGTTGGGAAGTTGGAATGCGTTGGTTGTTTTCGGGCGGTTCTCCTTACACGCCTTACGACGTTGCAACATCTAGTTTGAAACAAGTATGGGATATCAACGGACGAGGAGTATTGGATTACAATCAATTGAATACAAAACGCGAAGGTGCTTATCATCAGTTGAATGTGCGCGTAGATAAAAAGTTTTATTTTGAAAAGTTTTCTATGAATTTCTATTTGGACATTCAGAACTTGTATGGACATAAAACGACTGTTGCTCCAATCTTGTTACTGGTAAAAGACGCAAACGGTCAACCAATTACAGATCCAAATGATCCATCACGTTATTTAACGAAAGAAATTTCTCAAACTTCTGGGATTGTTCAGCCGACGTTAGGAATTATTATTGAATTCAAAGTAAAGAAAGCAGCGACTAAATAAAGGCAAAATCTACACGACGGTTATGTTGTTTTCCTTCAGGCGTGTCATTTGAATCAATTGGGTCCTTTTCTCCTTTGAAATCGATTTCAATGCGATCTTTGCTTAGTCCATGTGAAACAAAGTAATTGATCAAAGCTTCAGCACGTTTTTTTGATAATTCAACGTTGTATTCTTCTGACCCATCAGCATCGGTATGTCCTGTTACTTTGATTCTAATGTCTGAATGACCGTCGACAATACGAATCATTTTGTCGAGAAATGGAAAATATTCTTTTCTAATTTCAGCTTTGTCGTAATCAAAATAGATGGGTTGAAAATCGAAGTTTCTACGTTCTTTTTCTCTGATTTCAGGTGCATTGTAACCTTTTTTTAAGTCAGAAATAAATGCATCGCGCCAAATGTGTGTAAGCATGAGTTGATCATTTGCTGAAAAAGTTGCTTTTGATCGATATAGGATGATTTTGCCACTGAAATTTTTGCAGTCGGTGCTTTTAAAACGCCCTTCAAGGTAACCCGTGCTGTCGTTATACGTCAGCGTACTTTCAATTTTACACCATGTGGTGTTCGGCGCATTTTTCTTCTTCTCAATAACCGTTTGGTTAAAACTAAGCTCATTATTCTTTTGTGATCCTTTGATTTGTTTGACCGCGTAAAAGTCCGTGTTGTATGTTTCATCACGCGTTTTACCTGTTAACGAACCGCTGTTTACGATAAAAGATGTGTAAAACAATGTGGCTTGTTCTTGTTTTTGTCCGTCGCGAATTAATAATCCTTGCCAAACTCCATTAAAATTAACTTGGCTCCTACCATTTTGTAAGCCAAATAAAAAGAAAAAGCAAAGAAGTATGGTTGATCTCATGATTACTTATTCGGAAAACGATAAAAAATGTTCCAAATTGCATAAAATAAGGTGATTTTAAATTTTTCAATCCACTAGATGAACAAAGCTTGACTATATTTGTTTTATAGAAAAGCAACAGATGAAAAACTACATTTTTATTCTTTTATCACTCGTTTTTAGTAGTTCTTGTGGTCTTATTGATAAATCACCGAATGAAGGAGACCAATTTGTTAATCCAAAAAATGAAACCATGGCTGAAAGTATTCATCAATTTAAAGTTCAAGACATTGAAGGAAATACGTTTGATTTCTCTGCGTTAAAAGGAAAAAAGATAATGGTCGTAAACACTGCTTCAAAATGTGGTTTAACGCCGCAATATGAGCAATTAGAAGAAGTTTATTCAACTTACAAAGACAGTAATTTTGTAATTAT
>JBDLVK010000011.1:0-16501 GCA_039804825.1 Bacteroidota bacterium | reverse complement strand
TAATACCACTAATTCTTCTTGAAAATTTTGTAGCTTAGTTCAGTAATTTCATCGGTATGAGAAAACTGAAGTATCTAACAATTTATTTATTACCCCTTACTGTTGTAATTTCCTTTACAGGTGAAGGATTGCTAACATTTTTACCATTAGTTGTTTTCTTCCTTTTAATTCCTTTTGCTGAATTACTATTAAAACCAGATGCTCGTAATTTGGATGAAAATGAACGCGCATTGGCCGCGAACGATCCTTTCTACGATTGGCTTTTGTACAGCATGATTCCAGTTCAAATTGGTTTTCTTGTTTGGTTTTTATTGAGCTTTCAACGTGCAGAAACAACGCTTGAATTGACAGGTAGAACAATTTCCATGGCGATCATGTGTGGAGTAATAGGGATAAATATCGGACATGAGCTTGGACATCGAACTAATCGCTTCGAACAATTTTTAGGAGAAATTCTCTTGCTAACATGGCTCGAAAATCATTTTTTACCTTATCACAATCGTGGTCATCACAATAATGTTGCCACCCCTTCAGATCCAGCTACAGCAAGAAAAAACGAATGGCTTTATAGCTTTTGGTTACGTTCGCATTTCGGGAGTTATGTTCAAGCTTGGCAGATTGAATTCGAGCGAATGCTCATTATTGGAAAATCGAAGTTTTCGTTTCATAACAAAATGCTGGTTTATACACTTGTTCAAATCTTGGTTTGTGCATTGATTTTCTTGATTATCAGTCCTAAAGCCTTGTTGTTTTTTCTGATTGTTTCAGCCGGTGGAATTCTGTTGCTAGAAACCGTTAATTATATTGAGCATTACGGGTTGTTGCGCGAAAAAAGAGAAAATGGAACCTATGATCGTGTGCGCAGAATTCATAGCTGGAATTCAAATCATGTGTTTGGGCGAGTAGTTTTGTTTGAGTTAAGTCGCCATTCAGATCATCATTACAAGCCAGATCGCCCTTATCAATTACTTGAAACCCATGAAGAATCACCAATAATGCCAACTGGCTACCCTGGAATGATGATATTAGCCTTGATTCCGCCTTTGTTTTTTAACGTGATGAATAAAAAACTTCAAAAAAAATAATTTCAGGCAACCCTTTCATTTTTGCGTTTGTATTTAGGGTGAATTTAAATACGAAAGGCTATGAGAAAAGGATGGATAGTAGGTTACGGATTTGCATTGATTATTTCATTTGGAATGCAATCTTGTCAAGATGATCCCATTACACCGAACGGTTCAGGAAATGGAATTGACACTACATGGGTAAATGATACAACAGGAGTTGGAAATGGTGGAGGTAGCCCGATTGATTCAACTTGGAATGGAGGAGGAAACGGAGGTGGGACACCAATCGACTCAACCTGGACAGGCGGAGGAAATGGAAATGGTGGAGGAACGCCTATTGATTCAACTGGAAACGGTGGTGGAAATCCAATGGATACCTTAGGTGGAAATTAATAGAATTTAAAAACGTTAAAAGTGATAGCGAAGGAGGTTCTTATCAAATTTGTTGAAGGAGATAAGCTTGCATTTGATCAAATCTATGCAGCTTACTCCTCTGGCATGTTCGGTGTTTGCCTCCGCTACACACGTTGTCGCGATGATGCGCAAGACGTTTTGCAAGATAGTTTTATCAAATTATATCAAACACGAGAACGTTTTAATCCAGAGTTATCAATTGGTGCTTGGATAAAAACTATTACCATTCGAACGGCTTTGAATTACATTAAAGACCAGTATCGAATGGTTTTAACGGATAACGATATGAAGTTTGACCAACTTGTACTCGAAGAAGAAGCAGAATTGGATAATCGAGAGTTGAAAGAAAGGTTACTACAATTACTTCAACAACTTCCAGATGGTTATCGAACAGTTTTCAATTTGTATACAATTGACAATTTGACGCACAAAGAAATAGCTGAGCATTTGAATATTTCAGAAGGAACATCAAAATCACAATATTTCAAAGCAAAAAAAATGATTCAAATATTGCTTGAATCAGAAAAAGTAGAAAGATGAAAGAACAAAACGAACTAGAACATTTGTTTTCTTCGACCTTTGACGGTTTCGAAGTAACTCCGCCTTCTCATATAAAATCGGCTATTGACGAAAGCCTTTTTTCTGGTAAAGCTCCTGTTCACAAGAAACGTGGATTTATTTGGTTATTTCCATTAATTGGATTTTTCTTCATTGTTAGTTTTATTACCCTTTCATTTAACACGCGCAATCATTCAACAAAGATTAGCAATTCTTCTTCTACTCAATTAGCAAATCAAACAACATATGCATCAGCTAAAGACAGTAAAACTGTAAATAACACTGAAAATCAGACAATCATCACGGAAAACCAACATGCTGATTCCAATGGAAATCAAAGTAAACTGGCTAACGAACAACATCAATTCTTTGGTGTAAATAACACTCAAAAAAATAAAGTTGAAGGTAAACTCAATGATGTAAAAAACAATGTAAAGACCAGTGAATTATTTAAAAAAGGTGGATTCAAAAATGAAATAAATCAGCCAACAAAAAAATCAAAAAATCAAAAAACTAAAGAAAAAGCCCAAAAAGCTTCAGAGAGAAGTAATGTCATAGACGATTTTTCGAAAGATAAATTAAACGATAATTTTGCTTTGGCGGTTAATTCAACTGAGGATTCTGAAACAGAAGCAAAATCAACAAATATCTCTAAAAATGAAGAAAAAGCCAAAGAAGGTCAAAATGAGAAGCATGAAGATGCAACTTCAATAAATGAGAAACAAAAAGAGTCTGTAGCATCTGTTGATACGTCTAAATCAAGTATTCAAGAAACGCAAATCGCACCGTTGTTTAATCCTTCAAAATGGTCTATTGGTTTGTATACTGGAACATTTCTTGGAGTAAATTCCTTGAGTTCAAACTCAAACAATTACTATGAAATCAATTCTCCTGCTGGCTTCAATTCAAGTTTTGAAGTTAATTATGGACTTAATAGTAAATGGTCAATTACTGCTGGATTAGGCTATTCAACGTTTAACGAAAGTGTATCTGCGGTGATCTACGACACAACGTTTATACCAAATGGCACGACTGTAGAGTATATCTATTTGAATCCTGCACTGCAAGATTCTATCATTGATTCGATTGTTACAGTTAATTATATAACCGAAATAGCGGCGTCAAATGCAGCACAGAAAATAAATTATAGTGTATTTTCTTTACCTATTTATGGCTCTTTTTCGTTATTCAAAAAAGGAAATTGGAGTTCATCGTTAATGGCAGGTATTCGATTGAATTTTAACAAAGCAACAGTCACCAATTTATACGAAGGAATTCCAGGAGCATTGATATCTACCCCTGAGATTAAACAATTTGGTTTAAGTGCAGCGCTGCGACCAGAAATCACTTATGCATTTGGTAAATTCGGACTTGGAGTTTATTTAAACACTTCGTTTGATTTGATACCAATCACGCGCTGGTCTGATATTGATAAAAAACGTTTTGATCTTGGAGGTGGAGTTGTATTGAAGTATCGTTTTTAGGGATTTAATAATTTACAATAAAGCGATAGGTCAATAAAATCGGGAGTTTTAAGTAAGATTGTTAACTTGCAAAGTTGTTAATTTGCAACATTGCAACATTACAACATTACAACATTACAACATTACAACATTATACATTTATATTAATGTGCATTTCTCGGATGAAACGTAATAATCGCATCGCGCAAAAATCGTTGATCTAAATGCGTGTAGATTTCAGTTGTGGTAATTGATTCATGTCCAAGCATTTCTTGTACGGCACGTAAATTGGCACCGCCTTCAATCATATGAGTTGCAAATGAATGACGAAATGTATGCGGAGAAATAGATTTTGTTAATCCAACAGAATTTGCTAAATCTTTTATAATCGTGAAAATCATTACACGTGTTAATTGCGCTCCACGTCGATTAAGAAAAATGATTTGCTCATTTCCAGGTTTAATCGCTTGATGGCGACGAACATGATCATTATAAATGCCAATTTCTTTTTCAACGCTCGGGCTAACTGGAACAAGCCGTTCTTTATTTCCTTTACCAATGACACGAATAAAACCTTCTTCAAAATACAAATCACCGAATTTAAGACCGACTAACTCACTAACACGCAGTCCACAGCTATACAATGTTTCAATAATTGCCCGATTGCGATGACCTTCAGATTTGCTTAAATCGATTGCAGCAATAAGTTGGTCAATTTCTTCAATTGTTAGAACTTCGGGAAGTTTTCTCCCAATTCTGGGCATTTCAAGCAATTCACTTGGATCGTCATTCAATACATCCTCAATCAATAAAAAACCAAAGAATTGTTTTACTCCACTAATAATTCGAGCTTGTGAACGAGCACTTAATCCAAGATCATATAATTCAGCTACAAATTCCTTTAAATCGTTGTATGTTAATTCAGTAAAAGCAATTTTTCGAGCTATTGCAAAATCATATAATTTGGCCACATCATTTTGGTAAGCAAAGATTGAATTTTCAGCTAAACCCTTTTCTATTTTTAAGAACGAAACAAAATCCTTAATATAGCGTTCCCAATTTGACATGACTATGAAAATTTTAATCGTTAATGGCCCTAATTTAAATTTGATAGGCACTCGTGAGCCACAAATATATGGGAATCATTCGTTCGAAACTTATTTTGAAGAATTGAAATCGAAAACAACGTGCGAATTAAGCTATTTTCAATCGAATGTTGAAGGTGAATTGATCAATGTTTTACAACAATCGAATCACGATGGAATTATTTTAAACGCTGGTGGATATACACATACAAGTGTTGCTATTCGCGATTGTATTTCGGCAATTGAAGTTCCCGTTGTAGAGGTTCATATTTCGAATGTTACCAAACGAGAAGAATTCAGACATACTTCCTTGATTTCGCCTGTTGCCGTAGGATGTATTTTAGGATTTGGATTGGAAAGCTACCGCTTGGCATTAAATTACTTTGAAACAAACAAACGTTGATTCAGGTCTTTAAACTTTGAAACTCCTTTAAAATAGCGCGCCCACAAAATACTTCCTCGATACAATCCTTGGGAATTAAAATTGGCAGCATATTTCTTGATTTCTTTTCGTTGCTTCAAAAGATGAGGTAAACGTCGGTACATGGCCATGTGCGCATTAAATACACTTGCTAGATGTTTCCATTCACCCCTTACTAAAAAACGAACACCAGCAATTCCGTCCAACAGCATTCGGTTGAACAACTTAAAAAACAAATTTCCTTCATGATTTTTTATAATCATAAAGAGTGAATTTCTGAAATTTAAATAGGATTTTCGAGGAGATAAATAGGGTAAGGTTCCACCACCAACATGAAAAATATGAGATTGGGGAACAACCATGAATTTATATCCTTGTTTTTTCAAACGCCAACATAAATCAATTTCTTCCATGTGAGCAAAAAATGCTTCATCCAAACCACCAACATTGTGATACAATTCAGATCGAATCAACAATGCAGCACCTGTAGCCCAAAACACTTCCATTGGCGCATCGTATTGACCTTCGTCGTGTTCAAATTTGTCAAAAATTCTTCCGCGGCAAAAAGGGAAGTAGTTGTGATCTAAAAATCCACCTGATGCACCTGCATGTTCAAAAAGAGTTTTTTCTTGATAGGAAAGAACTTTAGGTTGACAGCCAGCGACCAGAGGATCTTTCATAGCATCCATGAGAGGCGTTAACCAATTTTCTGTCACTTCAATGTCGCTATTCAACAACAGGTAAAATTCGGCATTAACTTGTTTCAGAGCATCATTGTAGCCTTTCGCAAATCCACCATTCGATTCGTTATTAATGATTTGAATTGAAGGATAATTGGACTTAACGAAAGCAACAGAATCATCTGTAGAAGCATTATCAGCTAAGATAATTTTGGCTCCATCAGAAAAATTACAAACAGAAGGTAAAAATTGCTCTAAAAAGCCTTTACCATTCCAGTTTAAAATTACAATTGCTAATGAATCCACACGATTTAATTAAGGCACAATATTAAGCATTAATACTGACGAAACAAATCGTTACTTCCAGAACCAAATTGCTTTTGAACATTTGAATTTGGATTATCTATCGTACCATCCACCGTGCTGCGTTTGGATAATATTTGAGGCCACGCTGGATTTTTTAATTCACCCAACATGTCCGAATGCAATAAACGATAAGCATTGTTTACTAAATCTGGATTGTAGAAAATAAAACGTTTATTACTGAAAACTCCAATCTTGTTGTATTGCCAAATTTCATAAGGATATTCAGTTGGAGAAACCTCTTTAATAATTACGTTCGTTGGCGATCCATATTGTAAATAAACACGTCCACGATCCGTTTCGAATCCTTCTTGGAAATTATTCGAATATAAACGTTCCACCAATTGAACTTGTGCTTTGTATTTAAGCCATGATTCATAGCTCGTTCCAGGACTAGTTTTTAACCAAAATGCTTGAATATGTTTACGTTCTTTCTCTAGGTCTTTCTTTTTTAAGACATCAATAATATTCTTGATTTCAGCAGGTTTTGAAATTGGAATTAAACTTTCCAAATAATAAGCAACGCTGTCGTTGGTAATGGAAGCTTGAAAGGATGGATCAAGTACCATTGTTTCCAAATCCAGGGTAATTTCCATGTCATTACTGCGTTCGAATAAATAGGATTGGGTGGTCAATTCAGTCATTTCTCTTGATATCAAGGTATACATTAGAGCATATTTACCTGTAGGGATTTTTGTAATATCGACATTTCTTAAAACAGGAAGTACTTCGCCTGTTTTTTCTTTGGTATAGCTTGTCAATTCTGAAAGTTCGAATCCCGTTTCAGTGTTGATAACAGTCTGTTTCAATCCACAAATTGAATCTTCAAGAAGTTGTGTATTGTAAAATTCAAAATAAACGGGAATAGATGTTAATTGACTCGGATAAAACGTTGATAAACGTGGAACCATGTTGTATCCAGATTTATAAAAAATCGATGATTCATCGCCTTTCGAAGCGTATTCAATAGCTTCTATGTCTGAAACAGTAATTGCATCACCCAAATCTTCAATCACAATTGTTTGAGAAGCTTTAATTGAAGTATTTTTGGAATTCACATCTAATAATTCAAGTGCTAAGGTATATTTTCCAGGTTCTAGACCAAAGCGTTTTACGTCATAGAAATCGTCGATAATACTATCTTTCATAACCGGGGATTGAAGACGGTAAGCATCTTGCGCAACCACAGTTGTTCCATCCAAAAGTTGAATTGAAATGGCTAATTCACCTTGTAAACCTTCGGCAACAGGAATATAGTTAACAGAATATCCTACAAATTGGAAATAAATTTCTAAGTAATTTCCCGAACCAGGAGCATAAAATTGCTTGTTATCCATATATGCACGAAGCGTTGGAGTTTGAGCCAACAATGAGTTCACGATGAAAAAACTCATTAAAAACAATACCTTTTGGATAATTTTCATAAAAAAACAGATTTGAAAGTAAAGGTAAGAATTTGAATTGTGTATCGCATTACTTTGAATAATTATTGTGTGAAGTGTATGAATTCTGATTTTATCTGAACTTAATTCCCTGTTAACAAGTTGAATGAAAATTATTTTCATTAAAATTTCATTTTTTTTCGGTTTTTCCCTTGTCAGTATTCAGAGTATTACTACTTTTGTCGCGGAGAGTTGGCAGAGTGGTCGATTGCGGCAGTCTTGAAAACTGTTGTACCGAGAGGTACCGGGGGTTCGAATCCCTCACTCTCCGCTGAACAAAAGGTCTTGCAATGCAAGACCTTTTTTTTATTCTGGAAAATGAACAATTCAGTTCGTTATTAGTTAACTAATTATTGATTTGAACATTTGTTAAATTTTATAATCTTATGAGTTTACAATCGTCAAAAACAGCGTTACTATTTATATTAATTACCATTTGTCTAGATTCAATTGGTTTGGGAATTATTATTCCTTCTTTTCCAACCTTAATCGCTGATACAGCACATGTGTCTATTGATGATTCATCAAAATATTATGGAATCGTGCTTGGTTCGTATGCTGCAATGCAATTTTTGTTTTCACCACTTGTTGGAAATTTAAGCGATCGTTTTGGACGTCGACCAATCTTACTTCTCTCAGTACTGGGAATGGGGTTAGATTACATCGTAATGTATGTAGCTCCAGATTTGTTCTGGTTGGTGCTTGGGAGAGCGGTATCAGGAATATTTGGAGCAAGTTATACAACTGCAGCAGCATATATCGCTGATATTTCTACACCAGAAAATAGAGCCCAAAACTTTGGAATGATTGGTGCTGCTTTTGGGATTGGATTCGTGGTCGGACCAGCAATAGGAGGATTATTGACCGATTTTGGCCCAAGAGCTCCATTCATGGTAGCGGCTATTTTTTCATTGATAAATTTCACGTATGGTTTCTTTGTTTTAAAAGAATCATTACCTATTTCAGACAGACGCAAATTTGAAATTTCCCGTGCAAATCCTTTAGGTGCTTTGCTTCAAATGGGACGTTTCAAAAAATTAAAGTATTTGTTTCTTGTTAGTTTCTTATTGATTTTAACGAACATGTCAGTACACTCAGCATGGAACTATTTTACAATATCAAAGTTTGGTTGGACAACAAAAGAAGTTGGCATGTCATTGGCAGTCGTTGGTGTTTGCTTTGGAATAGTGCAAGGTGCTGCTTCGGGTGCGCTTGTTAAACGTCTTGGTGAAAAAGGAGCAGCAACATTGGGACTGGTAATATTGTTTTTCACTTTACTTGGCATATCGTTCATTCCTGCTGATATGGGTTGGATGATGTATTTGATTGTAGCTCCCTATGCCTTATCTGGAATTGTAGACCCTGCTATACGTACAATCGTTTCCAAAGGTACGGCAAACAATGAACAAGGTGAATTACAGGGAGTTTTTACAAGTATTATGAGTCTGGGTGAAATCATCGGTCCACAATTGTTCATGACACTATTTTATACGGCTAGAAAGCAATATCCGTCTGAGGATTGGAGTTATGGAACACCTTTTTTGGCCGCATCATTATTGGCTCTAGCCGCTTTTATTCTGGTTAGATGGGTGTTAAAGGATTTTAACAAAGAGGCTGAATCAACCGATTTTTGAGTATTTTCGAAGCATGGCAAGTATTTTAGCTTATTTATGCAGCTCTACGAGTTGGGGTGGTTTAGAAATGAACCAACTTAAAAATGCCGGTTGGATGATGGCTCGAGGGCATGCTGTTTTTATTCTATGTAAGAAGGATTCTCCAATTGAAAAAGCAGCTATTGATGCCAATGTTCCAACGTTGCTTATTGGAAAACATAAAAAATACTATGATTTTTCTGCAGGAAAAAAAATTGCCAAACTAATCGATGATAATAATATTACTCACTTAATTGTGCGTGATACGCGAGATATGAGTGTCGCTGTTATTGCCAAGCGAAAATCTATAAAAAAAGTGCATTTGTCGTATTTTATGGAAATGCAGTTGGGAGTAAAAAAAACGAATTTATTGCACACTATTCGCTTCTCTTACTTTGATTTGTGGGCTTGTCCTTTAAACTGGCTAGAGCAGCAGGTACTCACGATGACCAAAATGAAATCAGCAAAGGTGAAAGTGATTCCTTCAGGATTGGATTTAAAGCAATTTGAGATTGAAATTTCAAAATCTGAAGCTCGCAAAGGACTTGATTTACCAGAAGAACCAATTATTGTAGGCTTAATCGGTAGGTTTGATCCGCACAAAGGCCAGGTTTTATTGTTGGAAGCGATGTCTAAGGCCAAAAACAAATCATTTATTTGTTGTTTTTTAGGTGAACCGACGAAAGAGGCAGGTACTGAGTACGTAGATTTAATGCAACGCACAATTGAGTTGAACAAGCTGAATGATCGTGTTTATATTCGACCATTTAGAAAAGATATTTCGACCTTTTTTAATGCGATTGATGTATTTGTAATGGCCTCTAAAGCTGAAACATTTGGAATGGTAACAATTGAAGCAATGGCATGTGGTGTTCCCGTGATAGCAAGCAATGCAGGTGGAAGTCCAGAGATTTTAGATTTCGGCAAATTTGGAATGCTTTTCGATCCGCTAAATTCGGATAGTTTGGCGAAAAAAATAGACTTGTTTTGTAAGGAGCCCACTTCTTTTTCAGCAGTTCATTTGAAAGAAGAAGTAAAGAAGTACAACCAGGAAGATGTTTGTTTAGCTGTTGAAAAGGCTCTTCGTTTGTGATTATTAGGTTAATGGGAAATCTTTGTACTCATTTTTTTCATCTTTCTTCAGTACATTTTAAGTCAATAGCGCAATTTTAAAGACGATAAACTTACATTATTCTGTATCAGTTGATTCGCTTCATTAGAGGTTCATATCGACTTATTTTAAATTTCTTTTACCGATTTTAAATCGTTGAAAATTATATTTCATTCCAACCTTTCAAAGAATTTTCATTCAAAACAGTCAAATAGTAGCCGAATTGACTCATTTACAAAAAAAAACCAATCTTTTTTTTGTTTAAACGAATTTATTTTTACTTTTAAGCGTCAAATTGACACTAAGGTAATTCTAAAAGTGTCATTTAGACGATAAGGTAATTTTAATTTTTTATTAAACTATTTAACTATGAAAAAAATCTTTACATTATTTTCAATGGTGGCTTTGAGCTTATCAGCTATGAGTCAAGTAACTGTAACTTACCAAGTAGATATTACTGGATACTTAGCTGCAGGAAACACATTAAACGCAAATGGAATTCGTGTTGGTGGTAACTTTACTACAAACGGAGCTCCAGTTGCTGATTGGTCTCCATCAGATGCAACATGTGCTATGACAGATTTAGGATCTAACATTTGGTCAATTGCAATTACATATCCACAAGCATCAGTTGGTGCAACTCAATTGTACAAATTTGTTAATGGAGATTGGGGAACAAATGAAGGAACTGATCCAGCTAACACTATTGGAGCAGGTGGTTGTGGTTTAGATGACGGTGCAGGTAACGTAAACCGTACATTGGTTATTCCAGCTGCTAACACAACTTATTGTTTTGTTTGGGATGCTTGTACATCTTGTGGAGCTGCTTCTTTGACTGAAACAGCTATCGCAAATGTTGTTGTATCTCCAAACCCAGTTTCAGACATGGCGACATTCACATTTGATTTGAATGGAACATCTGACGTGACTGTAACGTTGTTTGACTTGGCTGGTAAAGTTGTTTCTACAACTTCGGCTTCAAACCAAACTTCTGTTGAAGTGAACACAGCTGCATTAAATGCTGGTTCTTACATCTACCAAGTAAAAGCTGGTGACAATGTAACAACTGGTAAATTAATTAAAAAATAAGAAATTATTTCTTTAAATTTTGAGAGCCTAAGTCCTATGACTTAGGCTTTTTTATCTACTAAAAAACATATCATGAAACTATCGCAAAAATTTTCAATTTTATTTATAGGATTTTTAACATTCTCAATTGATGCGCAAATTTTGGATGTTTCACCTGCATTTCCAACAGTTGATGATGTCGTAACAATTACCTATAATGCGGCTGAAGGTAACGGCGCTCTCGTTGGTACTTCAACTGTTTATGCACACATGGGATTGATTACAAGTGCCAGTACTTCACCAACCAACTGGTTATTTACTCATGGTACGTGGGGGACAGCAGACCCAACAGTTCAAATGACAAACCTGGGCAACAACCTTCACCAAATCACCGTGGATATGGATGTGTTTTATGGTTTTCCTGTAGGTACAAATGTACTTAAGATGGCATTTGTTTTTAGGAATGCTGCAGGATCTGTTGTTGGTAGGAGTGCTGATGGATCCGATATATATTATGATGTGTATCCGACTAATTCAGGTTTATTGGCAAAAATATTTGCTCCAGAAAGTAATCAAGTTGTTGATTTGGGTGATCAAATCAATTTGGTTGGAAAATCAAATCAAAACGCTACTCTTACTTTTAAAGATAATGGCACAGCGATTTCAACAACATCAAACAGCCAATTATTAAACTATAATTTAAATGTAACTACTCCTGGAGAGCATTTAATTGAATTTATTGCCGATAATGGTACAAGCCAACAAATTGACAGTTTGATTTATCTAGTTAACCCTAGTCTTAATTATATAAATCCTCCTCTTAATATGAAGAATGGCTTGAATTTAATCAATGATTCAACAGTCTTACTACAATTATATGCTCCAGAAAAGCAACATGTTTACGTTTTGGGAGATTTTAATAATTGGCAGCCTAGTATTGATTACCATATGAATATTTCATCGGATTCAACAACGTGGTGGTTGGAAATTACGAATCTAAATAGCACATTAACATATGGGTATCAATATTTTATTGATGGTGTTCAAAAATTCGCGGATCCTTTAAGTATGCGCATTGCGGACCCTTCTAATGATGGAAATATTAACATATCAACGTATCCAAACCCTTATTCTTATCCAACCGGTCAAACTGCAGGTATGATAAGTTTGTTTGATACTGATACAACAAATTTCAATTGGCAACATGATAATTTTTTACGACCTGATAAGTCACAATTGATGGTTTATGAATTGCTAATTCGTGATTTTATTGCAAAGCACAATTACCAAACATTAATTGACACCCTTGATTATTTGGATAGTTTAGGCATTAATGCGATTGAATTAATGCCAGTGGGTGAGTTTGAAGGAAACGAAAGTTGGGGCTATAATCCTAGTTTTCATATGGCATTGGATAAATATTATGGAACTCCTGAACAGTTTAAACAATTTATAGATGAGTGCCATTCAAGAGGTATAGCTGTCATAATGGATATAGCATTGAATCATGCGTTTGGACAAAATCCAATGGTCAACATGTATTGGGATGCAGTGAATAATCGTCCAGCTACGAATAATCCTTGGTTTAATGCTGTTTGTCCACATGCACCTTATTGTTGGGGATACGATATGAATCATGAGGCTCAAGCAACTAAGGATTATGTAAAACGTATTAATCGTTATTGGTTAGAAGAATTTCATATAGATGGATATCGTTTTGATTTTACAAAAGGATTCGTAAATAGTTCGGCTAATTTCAGTAACACGCGTATTGATATAATAAAAAACATGGCTGATTCATTGTGGGCTGTAAACCCAGATGCCTACGTGATATTGGAACATTGGGCAGACAATAATGAAGAAAAAATTCTTTCAAATTATGGTATGTTACTTTGGGGAAATTTGACTTACGAATACCATCAGGCGATGAAAGGACTTTCCTCTAATTTTTCGCCAGGAGTTTATCTTAATCGTGGATGGACAGAACCAAATTTGTTGACGTATATTGAAAGTCACGATGAGGAAAGAGGTATGTTTGAATGTTTATCAGCCGGAAGCACAGCCAATCCAAATCATTATATTCCTTATGAACCGGTTGCATTGTTGCGCGCCCAAGCTGCAGCAGTCATGATGATTACTACTCCAGGACCAAAAATGATTTGGCAATTTGGAGAAGTGGGTTACGATGTATCGATTGAAGTTCCTTGCCGAATTTGTAATAAACCAATTTTATGGGGCTATTATCTAAATAACAATAGAAGGCAGTTATATGATGTTTATAAAGCTACCTTGAATTTGAGAACAACTTATCCGACTTTCCAAACAGGAACATATACTTATTCGTTAACTGGAACTGTTAAAAAGAACATCTATACTCATCCATCGATGAATGCAGTGGTTGTATCAAATTTCTCTGTTTTTTCGTCACAGGCCTACCCAAGTTTTCCGAATACAGGTTGGTGGTATGAGTATTTTACTGGTGACAGTCTAGAAGTTACGGATGTTAACATGCAAATTGTCATGGAGCCTGCTGAATACCGTATTTACACGACGGTGAAATTAAATCAGCCAGAAATTCTTTCAACAGTTGGGTATGATCAATTAATTGCAGAAGATTTTGAGCTTTTACTTTATCCGAATCCTGCGAATGAATTTATTAACTATGAATTTTCAGTAGATTCTGAAACATCAACTATTCGCGTTATTGATGCTAAAGGGAACATTGTAAGCTCAACATTGTTACATTCATCAAACTCAAATAAATTTTCTGGTCAGTTGAATACAAGTAAGTTAGCTCCTGGAAATTATTGTTTATTAATCGAATCTAATAAAGGAATATCAAGTAAGAATTTTGTGATTAATTAAATTAACTATAATGAAACCACTTGTTACTATTGTTGCATTTTTTTTTGGAACTATAGGCAATGCTCAAAATTTCGGAGAATTTGCATCTGCATTAAGGTTGGAACGATGCGGAAGCATTACTACTTTTAACCTAACAGGTTCTGGAGCTAATTGTATTAATCCTTCTTGCGGCACTGTTTTTCAGGGAACAAATCTTGGGGTTTTTAATCAAAATTCAGGAGGAATTCGAATGAAAGGTGGCGAATTGAAAACATGGAAAAATGGTGGTGCAAATGTGTGTGGTGCTAACATCATGTATACCTGCTATTTAACCGGATTTCGTCCAGCATCACCTGTTTTTACACCTATGAATTTGCCTTTTAAGGCGAATTGTTCTTCTGGTACTTTTACAGATGGATTTGGCCCATGTGGTGGGAATGATCAAAAATGGGGGACAAGCTCTAATTCAATTGATTTAAGCACCCTTTCATTGGGAAACAATACGATTGAAATCTACATTCAATACTTTGGTGATGATTTTTCCACAAGTGGTTGCGGAACGAATCGATTTATTAGTAATGGCGGTTTCAATTACACAGCTACTTTTACATTAGTTGCCTCTGGTGCTTCATGCACAAGCACGCTTCCAGTTGAATTAACTGAATTCAATTCAACTTGTGTTAATGGACAAAGTGAAGTCAATTGGGTAACGGTTTCTGAAAATAATTCTGCGTATTTTGATCTGCTAGGATCAACGGATGGTGAAAGTTGGACCCATTTAGCTCGAAAAACGGCTGCAATAAATTCGACTAGCGAAATACATTACGCACATCAAATCGCCAATTCTTGGAACTATTTTAAATTGATTCAAGTTGATTTAGACGGACAAAAAGAAGAATTTGGCCCTATTTCTTCCGATTGTTCAACTGAAAATTCCATGTTTTGTTACTTTAACGAAGATGAAAAATTGATTGTAAACTTGAATCATACCAGAAAAGATTCTCAGGGTGTAATCGATATATTCGATTTAAATGGAAAACTGATTCATCATATCGAATGTGAAACGAATCAGTCCTCCACTATAGTTGAAATTAATAGTCCGTTTGAATCTGGTATATACCTTGTTCGATATATGGACAGTTCTGCGAATAGTATGCTACTAACGAAAGCTTTTATTCACCGTTAACCAATTTTATGTGCGTATTGTGCTAGGTCAATTAACTTATTTGAATAGCCCCATTCGTTATCGTACCAACTAACAACCTTTACAAAATTTCCATTGAGTGAAATTCCTGCATTAGCATCAAAAATTGACGTTCTTGAATCGGAAAGGAAATCAGTGGAAACAACATCATCTTCTGTATAACCTAAAATTCCTTTCAACTCATTTTCAGATGCAGCTTTCATAGCTGTACAAATTTCCTCGTATGATGTTTCTTTTTCTAAACGAACCGTTAAATCTACAACAGAAACATCTGCTACTGGAACACGGAACGACATACCCGTGAGTTTTCCTTTTAAACCTGGAATTACCAAGGCTACCGCTTTTGCGGCACCTGTTGAAGAAGGTATGATATTTTGAAATCCACCTCGTCCACCTCTCCAGTCTTTCATGGAAGGGCCATCAACAGTTTTTTGCGTCGCAGTAACTGCATGAATTGTGCTCATTAATCCTTCAACAATTCCAAAATTGTCATTCAGTACTTTAGCAATCGGAGCAAGACAGTTTGTGGTGCAAGATGCATTTGAAATGATTAACTGATCTGATTTTAATTCTGAATGATTAACACCCATTACGAAAGTTGGAGTGTCATCTTTGGCCGGTGCGGATAGAATGACTTTTTTTGCTCCAGCTTGAATGTGTTTTTGAGCATCAGCCTGTGTTAAAAATAGACCTGTACACTCTAAGACAATATCTACGCCCATTTCGCCCCATTTTAAATTGGTAGGATCTTTTTCGCTTGTAACTCTAATTTTCGAGCCATTGACAAACAAAGAACCATCTTTCACTTCGACTGCACCATGGAACTGTCCGTGTGTAGAATCATACTTGAGCAAATAAGCGATGTAATCAATATCTAATAAATCGTTTATTGCAACAATTTCAACATCAGGCCGAAGGGAAGCGATTCGACAAGCAAGTCGACCAATTCTTCCAAATCCATTAATTCCTATTTTCATATCTGATAATTTACGTTCTTTTTTCTAACACTAACAAATATAAGAAAATAAACACTAAGTGTCAAAATAACACTAAGTTAATTTTGTGTAAAATATCGATTGGAAATTTAGAGTTTAATAAAGTGTTTTTGGAATGATTTATCTTGAATTGA
>JBDLVK010000010.1:0-36270 GCA_039804825.1 Bacteroidota bacterium | reverse complement strand
CTTTAAAACCTAAACCTAAACTACTACTACTTATGAAAACTAACTTTTACTACTATTTCGATTTTCAAATTGTGTGCCAACTTTTCAAATCGTTTGTCGGTAATTGTTATCTATTAAACGCGCAACTCGCCAAATAATTACAGTTGTATTTGTTATTTAACGTTTTTTAAGGAAATAAGGATGTATTGAATAGTGAATTATCTCCCGGAGAACCTCTGTTTATAGGTGTTTTAGCGTTATTAACAATTGATATTTTTTAATTTTCGATTTGGGATTTTCTTCACGCAAGAATTATTTTTAACTTCGTTGCCAATGAGTTCAAGCGCAGAAAAATTCAGTAAAAAAGGAGTTCGCACAAGTTATGTGTCGACAGTGATTGGAATTTCACTTGTATTGTTCATGATTGGATTGGTACTTGGTGGATTTTTTGGTCTAGACAATGTTCAACGACAAGCGAAGGAAAGTTTGCAAGGCGATTTATTTTTTAAAGCAGAAATGAATGATGCCGACATTAAGCAAATTGAACAAGAATTGAAATCTTGGGATCAGTTTAGCGAAGTATATTTCGTTTCTCCTGAACGTGCAATTGAAGAATTCAGCGGTTCTGATCAAAACGCAAATGAAATTTTGGAAATCTTTGAAGGTGAAAATCCACTTCCTGCAACAATTGGCTTTAAACCGAAAGCTGAACATGCAACAAAAGAAGGAATGGAAAAGATCAAAAAGGACTTGCTGGCAGCTTATCCAGATCAGTTGGATGAGGTGAATTACGACAAGGCGAGTGTAGAATCTGTGAATTTAGGTTTCAAACAATTTGTCTTCTTGTTTTTGGCAGTTGCTGCTTTGTTAATTATCGTGGCTGTTGCAATGATCAACAATACGATACGATTGGCGCTTTATTCAAAACGCTTTACGATTAAGACAATGCAGTTGGTTGGAGCAAAACCAAGTTACATTCGAAAACCGTTTTTAGTGCAGGCAATTTTTCAAGGAACGGTATCCGCAATTATTGGATTAGGACTTTTGATGACCTTGTTTTATGCCTTGAACAATACACTTGAAGCATTCGAAATAAGTTACTCATTACAAAGCTTTTTACTGCTAACTAGTTCATTGCTTGTAATCGGGATTGTAATCACATTAATTTCCACTTGGTTCGCACTTAACAAATATTTGCGAATGAAATTGGACGATTTATATTAAATTTGACCCATGGAGGATAAAAAGTCGCAATTCGGTTTTCAACCGGAAAACTATAAAATTCTATTGATTGGATTAGCAATCAATATTATTGGATTTCTTTTAATGATTGGTGGTGCAGCCAAAAATCCAAACGATTTTGATGCAAATGAACTTTTCAGTACGACGCGTATTACTGTCGCGCCAATACTGATTGTTGCTGGCTACATTGTTATCATGTATGCAATCATGAAAAAGAAAAAAGTCAACAAAGACTAAGCACACGATTTTATGGATTTTATTCAAGCGCTCATTTTAGCCATCATTGAAGGCCTGACTGAGTTTTTACCTGTTTCTTCAACAGCACACATGATTTTCACAAGTTCAATCTTTGGAACAAGTGGAGACGAATTCGTAAAAATGTTTCAAGTTTCAATTCAATTTGGTGCCATTCTATCAGTTGTTGCCTTATATTGGAAAAAATTCATGGATTTCAAATCGCCAATGTTCTATGTGAAATTAGGATTGGCCGTAATTCCAGCATTGATTTTAGGAAAATTGTTTGATGACAAAATCGAAGCAGTACTTGAAAAACCGATTCCAATTGCGATTGTATTAATCGTTGGTGGTGTGATTCTCTTGTTTATTGATCGTTTTTTCAAACGTCCACGCATTCAAAAGGAAGAAAATATCAGCATTCAAAAAGCAATTATTATCGGATTTTGGCAATGTTTAGCCATGATGCCTGGGACAAGTCGATCAGCAGCTTCAATAATTGGAGGAATGCAACAAGGCTTGACACGAAAATTAGCAGCTGAATTCAGTTTCTTTTTAGCCGTTCCAACAATGTTAGCTGTAACATGCTATTCTGTTTTTCTGAAAGATTGGAAAGTGAAAGGAATCGAGCAGAAAGGCTATGAAATGATTACTTCAAGTTCTGAAAACATTACGTTTTTTGTGGTTGGAAACATTGTTGCGTTTATCGTTGCAGCATTCGCAATCAAATTATTCATTGGGATTATCGATAAATACGGATTTAAAATCTGGGGAATTTATAGAATTCTTGTAGGAATCGCGTTATTGCTCTATTTTTCGTTGGCTTAATGAATTACCTGGAAGGAGAAACAATTCTTGTCGATAAACCATTAACATGGACCTCGTTCGATGTTGTCAGTAAATTGCGCTGGAACATCAAACAAGTGTTAGGCGTAAAGAAAATCAAAGTTGGTCATGCTGGAACCTTAGATCCTTTGGCGACAGGTTTATTAATCATTTGCATTGGAAAACACACGAAGCGCATTGATGAATTGATGGGTGGAATGAAAACCTATACAGGTACAATCCTACTTGGAAAAACAACAGCTTCATACGATTTGGAAAGCGAATACAACGCTGAATTTCCAACGGAACACATTACTCCAGAAATCCTGGAAAAGGCGCGTCTACAATTTATTGGAACTTTACAACAAGTACCACCAATTTTTTCTGCTAAACAAGTTGATGGAAAACGTGCGTATGATTTAGCGCGTGCAGGTAAAGAAGTGGTCTTAAAAGCGAATACGATTGAAGTAAGCGATTTTAAAATTTCTACAGAACGTTTTCCTGAAATCGATTTTGAAATCAGTTGTTCGAAAGGAACCTATATCCGTTCAATAGCACACGATTTTGGTCTAGCGGTTCAATCTGGCGGAACGTTAATCGCTCTGCGCAGAACGAAATCTGGAGATTTTTCAGTTGAAAATGCAAAGTCGGTGGAAGAATGGGTAGAAGTGATTCGTGGCGGCTCAGAAGTTCCACGATAAATTTCTCTTTTAAGCAGATAATTTTTCCTTCTACAAGGTCAATACGTCTTGAATTGCGAATTAGAAAATTGGCGTTTGAAAATAAATACTGCTGATTTTAGTGGCTTTTGGAGATGGAACTCGACCAAGCACTTGACAAAGGCTTCTAGATTTTGTATCTTTGCACTCCTTTTTATTGAAAGGATCTAAAAAAACGTTGTATGAGTAAAATGAAACTTTCCGATTTTAGTTTTGATCTACCAGATGAACTAATCGCGGAATATCCAAGTGACAATCGTGACGAAGCGAAATTGATGGTGATTCACCGTGAAACTGGAAAAATCGAGCACAAATTGTTTAAAGACATTATTAATTACTTCTCTGAAGGTGATGTAATGATCATGAACAATACGCGTGTATTTCCTGCTCGTATGTACGGAAACAAAGAGAAAACAGGTGCAAAAATCGAGGTTTTCTTGTTGCGTGAATTGAATCGTGAAAGTTTATTGTGGGATGTTTTAGTAGATCCTGCTCGTAAAATTCGAATTGGAAATAAATTATACTTCGGCGACGATGATTCATTAGTAGCGGAGGTAATTGACAATACAACATCTCGTGGAAGAACATTGCGTTTCTTGTTTGATGGACCTTACGAAGAATTCAAAGCAAAAATTACTGAACTTGGTGAAACGCCACTTCCGAAATACATTAAACGTGCTGTTGAACCTTCTGACGAAGAGCGTTATCAAACAATTTTCGCAACCGAAGAAGGAGCTGTTGCTGCACCAACTGCTGGTTTGCATTTCTCACGTGAGTTGATGAAACGTTTGGAGTTGAAAGGTGTAAACTTTGCTGAAGTTACTTTACACGTTGGTTTAGGTACTTTCCGACCAGTGGAAGTAGAGGATTTGACAAAACACAAAATGGATTCAGAACAAGTAATTGTTCCGGAGAAATGTGCTGAGATTGTAAACAATGCAAAACGTAACAAAAAACGCGTTTGTGCCATTGGAACAACTTCGATGCGCTCAATTGAATCTTCTGTTTCTACAGATGGTATGTTGAAAGCGTATGACGGTTGGACAAATAAATTCATTTTCCCTCCATACGATTTCAGCATTGCTGATTGCATGGTAACAAATTTCCATACGCCACTTTCAACTTTGTTGATGATGATTTCAGCGTTCTGTGGACATGAGTTGATGATGGAAGCATACAAACAAGCGATTGAGAACAAATACAAGTTCTATTCGTACGGTGATGCGATGTTAATCTTGTAAGATAAATTTATCCTATTATAGAAAAAGTCCTTCTGCAAACGCAAAAGGACTTTTTTGATTTTTACCGAATAGAAATAAAGAAAATGGCAACCTTTTTATAACTTCAATCGTCATTTGCTTATAATTAACACGACCACTATGAAAAGTTGCTTATTGATTCTTTCAATATATTTATTTTTTGTGCCTAATACTTTTAGTCAGAAAAGTACACGTGAGAGTACATTGTCAAATTCAGCAGTATATTTTCAATTCAATAGTATTACTTCGGCAATTATTGCATCAAGGCCTTTAATAAATGCTGATGTGTCTATTAATGAATCGAATTTGGAGATGCTTATAAAGTATCTAAACAGTTTCATTTTAAATGATTCTCTTGAATCACAAATTAAGGTTGGTTATATTGTAACGAGGGATGAATATTTAAATATGTCGAGTTCAAAAAAATTAGAATTGGATAATTTCATTGAGTCATTACACTTATATATTGACGCTCTAGAACCAATCAAATATCCCAAAAAAGCAGGTTATTTCTTGCCTGATCATGAAATAGAAAATCTTACCAACATTCTTGAATTAAAGTAATTCTGCAAATCAATTAAATTTCTCTCCAAGATGAAAACGAAATTACTTCTTTTTTTATCAGTTTTTTCAATTTTAATTGTAAATAGGACTATAGCACAGAACTGTCCTGGTTACTCTACGACCGTTACAAGTCCTTCAGTCACTTGCGGAAATCAGCCTTATTATTTTCAAATTGCGAATACGGCATGTAATGGAACGATTTCTTTTAACGTAGTTGGAAATTATGGCTCAAGTTTCGCAAATGAAATATCTTGGGTTGTCACAAGCAATTTGACTGGAGCTACTGTTGCATCAGGCGGGCCTGGATCAAACAATGGTGTGATAAATGTTGCTGTTGGACCTTTGAATCCAGCTGTTACGGGGAATTATTTTACATTGGTTGTGAATGATGCTTTTGGAGATGGATTTAATGGTACAGGAGGAACTATATCGATTTCACAAAGCGGATCAACAATCGTAGGTCCTGTCACTGGCAATTTTGGTGCACAATCATCAACAATTTTTGGTGCCAATATTAATATTAGTCCTATAACTGTAACTATAAATACCCCGACAGGTCCGGTAACCACAGTTGTAAATAATTGCGAACCAGTAAATGTTCCATTGACATTGCAGAATAATGCTTTTTGTAGTCCTACAACAATTAATTTACCTTGGACAATTACTTGTAATTCAACAGGTGCAGTTTTAGCATCTGGAACAAAAGCAGTTACGGTTTATCCTAAAATTCCTACTTCTGCAAGTGACCTTGTTCAAGTGTCATGGAATTCTACGACATGTTCTTGGAATGTAAGCCCTCAAAACGGATGTATTAGTGCCAATATTGGGACAATATTTACTATTTCCCCAAATCCATCGACACTTCCTGCTCCGGTCTGTGGTGGTGGAAGTCAAGCTTTTAGTGTAACCTATAATGGTATATCTGGAGGCCCCAATTGTTGTAGTACCGGAGGCCCATTGGTTCCTATAACCTACACTTTTACAGATAATACTCCAACTGCTCAAAGTACTCCGTTTGGTGGAGTTAATAATGGTGCTTTGTTAACTATTCCAGCCGCTAATAATAATGGTGGAAATGCAACTGCTGTGACACTAAATGTTAATATGTCTGGTTATTGTTTTAATCCACCTGGTACCGGAACAAATACTTCTTATTGGGTAACAATATATCAAAATAACACTATAATTTTAGATCAACAATCTGTTGCCGTTGGACCTTCAAATTACAGCACAACATTAAATCTAACTCAAATCCCTGGTTATAATGCTAATAGTTCAATAATTGTTTATATTTATCCCAATGCTTTCAATAGCACGACTGGGGGAGTAACAACAAATACGACCTTTGTTCAAGGTATCGCTTGTCCTCCTTCAACAGATGGGAATTGGACGGCTTCCTCTATTTCAGCGACGCTATCAGCAACGTATCAAAATTTGACTACTTCTCCGGCGAGTTGCGTATATCCAATCGCAGCCCAGTCATATTCATGTTGTCCATTTACAACAGTTCCCAATGGAACAGGAGTAATTTGTTCTGGAGGAAGTTTAACTTCATTAACGACATGGCAATCTGCTGTGACGGCAGCGAATGCCAATTGCGTTGTGTATTCGTCTGTAACACCGGTTGCTGGAACAACTTTGCCAAACAATACCCTTCCGGATGGTATTAATTTGACATCTTCACCATTAACTCAATCTGTGAACGCCTATTCGTATTGTGATGTTGATGGAAGTGGCACAATAAACAATGGAGACACGTACTCATTAATTAGTTCATTTACCTTAACTGTTAATCCATCAAATGGGATAACATTAACATCTGCGGCTTCAAGCACAAATCAAACACTTTGTGCTACAAATCCAATAACGAATATTACATACACAACAACTGGAGCAACCGGAGCAACTTTTACTGGTTTACCAACGGGCGTTTCAGGGTCGTGGAACAATAATACAATTACAATTAGTGGAACACCAACACAAACTGGGACATACAATTATACGATCACATTAACTGGTGGTTGTGGGTCAATAACAGCAAATGGAACAATAACCATATTGGTTTCAAATACAATTTTACTGACTTCAGCAGCTGCTACAACAAATCAAATACTTTGTAATACAGTTGCCATTACAAACATTACCTATACAACTTCTGGTGCAACTGGAGCTAATTTTACTGGATTGCCTACGGGGGTTTCGGGTACATGGAATAATAATACAATTACAATAAGTGGAACTCCTTCTCAAACCGGGTCATTTAATTACACGGTTACGTTAACCGGAGGTTGCGGAACGATCACTGCAACTGGAACGATTATTATTAATCCATTAAATACAATTACGCTAACCTCTGCTCCAGGAACAACTAATCAAACTTTGTGTAGCAGCGCGCCAACAACGAGTATAACGTATACTACAACGGGAGCTACGGGAGCAACGTTCACTGGTTTACCAACAGGTGTCAATGGCAATTGGAGTAATAATTCCATTACAATTAGTGGAACACCAACACAAATAGGAAACTATAATTACACAATAACTCTCACAGGTGGGTGTGGAACTATTACTTCAACCGGTATATTGACAATAACTCAAGGCAATACGATAACACTCACGTCAGCGGTCTCCACAACTAATCAAATTATTTGTTCTCCGAATTCCATTACCAATATTACCTATACAACAACGGGAGCAACGGGTGCAACCATCACTGGTTTACCAGCCGGAGTTACAGGCAGTTGGAGTAATAATGCAATTACTATTAGCGGAACTCCAACGCAATCTGGAACTTTTAATTATTCAATTTTATTATCTGGTGGTTGTGGAAGCCCTACAGCAAGTGGTACAATTACGATTAACACTCAAACAATCCCCAATTTCAATCAGATTGGTGCAATATGTTCTGGTGGTTCTTTAAGTTTACCAAGTTCTTCTTTAAATAATATATCAGGAGTTTGGTCTCCACCTGTGAATAATTTGGCAACCACACTTTATACTTTTACGCCTAACACCACTGAATGTGCCACTACAGCAACTATGACTATTACAGTGAACCCGAATGTAACACCAACCTTTAATCAAGTTTCACCCTTATGTTCAGGAACAGGCTTTGTACTGCCATCAATTTCCATAGAGGGTGTTTCGGGCAATTGGTCACCTTCAATTAATACCTCAACAACTACAAATTATACATTTACTCCAACTTCAGCTGTTTGCGCGCAACCAGCTAACATGAGTGTAACAATTTTACCACTACCAATTGTAAATGCTGGAAATGATTTAAGTTTATGTGCTGGTGCCCAAGCTACATTGGCGGGTTCAGGGGCTCAAACGTATTCTTGGACAGGTGGGGTTATTGATTTAGTTTCTTTCATACCAAATACTACCTCAGTATATACTGTTACTGGAACCTCTGTAGATGGATGCATTGGAACCGATCAGGTTAACGTAACTGTTAATCCTATACCAACCGTTAATGCAGGAAATGATGTTACTGTATGCAGCAGTGCAACCGTTGTTTTAACAGGTTCAGGAGCAGCAAATTACTCATGGAATAATGGAATTCAGAATGGAATTGCATTTACTCCGCCTTCTGGCACGACGAACTATACAGTAACGGGTACATCATCTGCGGGTTGTACTTCTTCAGATAATGTCAATGTAACAGTTATTAATTCTTTAAATGTTGGTTTTACACCAGATGTAACAACTGGTTGTTCACCCTTAACTGTTAATTTTATAAATAATTCACAAAACGGAACCAATTGTGTTTGGAATATGGGTAATGGTGACGTACTAAATGGATGCGGAAATATTTCTTACACATTTACGAATGCGCAATGCTATGATATATCGTTAACGGTTACCGACGCGGCTGGATGTGTTGGAACATCAACAATAAATAATTTAATATGTGTAGAATCAAATCCAATAGCATCTTTTATTCCTTCAGATTATTCAATTAGTGAATTAAATAACATTGTACAATTTAATAATAATTCAACAGGTGCATCGAGCTATGTTTGGAATTTTGGTGATAACAGTACGATATCTTCATTGGTAAATCCGTTACATACATTTCCAACAATGGAAGAAGGAACATACACAGTAACATTAACTGCTATGTCGGATTTTGGGTGTATTGCTACTAGTCAAGCCCTCATTCATGTTTTTGAAGAATTAATTTACTATGTTCCAAATACATTCACACCTGATAATGACAATTATAATCAAATGTTCAAGCCAATATTTACATCAGGATTTGACCCATATGATTATACGTTATTAATTTTTGACAGGTGGGGAGAAATTATTTTTGAATCACATGACTCGGAAATTGGCTGGTTAGGAACTTATGGAACCAACGGTGAAATGAAGAATGTTCAGGATGGCACTTACAGTTGGACGATCGAATTCAAAACAAAAAAGACTGATGAACGAAAAGTTGTTCGTGGACACGTCAATTTGATTAGGTAAGAAGGATAAAATTACTTTGAAAAGCGGTATTTGAAAATGCAGTAAATTGCTCTGAAACCATCTTTCCAGCCAATTTTCTTTCCTTCTTCGTAGGTTCTTCCGTAATAGGAAATGCCTACTTCGTAGATTTTAATCTTTGGAACTTTTGCCAATTTCGCTGTTATTTCAGGTTCAATCCCAAAACGATTTTCCTTGATCTTAATTTCTTTTGCAATTGAAGTGCGAATCAATTTATAACATGTTTCCATGTCTGTTAAATTTAAATTCGTCATCATGTTCGAAAGATTCGTCAAGAATTTATTCCCAATAGAATGCCAATAGAATAATATGCGGTGTGGATGATGTCCAACAAAACGCGAACCATAAACCACATCAGCATTGTCCATAAAAACAGGTTTCAACAACAAATTGTATTCTTCTGGATCATATTCTAAATCGGCATCTTGCACAATTAAATAATCACCTGTACATTCCTGAATAGCACGATTGATTGCCGCTCCTTTACCCATGTTAACAGGTTGATTGAACAAACGAATATCTAGTTCAGGATTTTTCGCCACATAGTCCAATAAGGCTTGCTCGGTATTGTCTTTAGAGCAATCGTTAACAATTACAATTTCTTTTGAAATTTCTCTATCTAACACAACGGCCTTCACCTTGTCTAAAATCAAGTGAATGGTTTTCTCTTCATTGTAAGCCGGAATAAGAATAGATAATTTGTTAATCGACATATTAAAAATAATTTAGCGCTCTAAAGTTCGTGATATAATCTTGAATATTCATTAATTTGTAACTTTTAAGTGAGATAAATCAATGGATTACTTCAAATCGTTTTCAAAAATCTGCCTTTTCGTAATTGGAAGCGTGTTTGCTATCATCTTATTGAAAGAAAGTTTTGTGCAGAAGGAACAACGTTCATGTGTAGCAGCTTACGATCAGTTTGGCTATTATTCATATTTGCCAGCAACCTTTATTTATGACGATTTGGCCTTTCAAAAACCATGGAAAGAAAAACTTCAGTCGTATTACTGTGAACAGGAAATTGTGTATCAATTTGTCGATTTAGAAGGAGGGAAAAAGGTCAATATGTACCACATGGGTCTTTCGTATCTGCATCTCCCGGGATTCGTAATTGCCAATTCTCTTGCTAAACCTCTTGGCTATAAACAGGATGGAATGAGTGAGCCCTATCGTGTTGCACTAAAATTAACCGCACTATTTTTCATTTTATTTGGACTAATATTCTTCCGTAAAACACTTTTGTTATTTTTTCCAGATTGGATAGCAGGACTGGTGTTGCTCTTGGTTTATGGCGCTAGTAATCTATTCGTAACGTTTTATTACGGAGATTTAATGCCGCATTTATACCTTTTTACGCTGAACACCATTTTTATTTATTCCATTGTTAGTTATTTGAAAAAGGAACAATGGCGCTATTTACTAAGTGCGATTTTAATCCTTGGTTTAACTGTAGCGATTCGACCAACCCAAGCAATTTGGGGAATTGTACCTTTTATTCTGTTTTTGTATCAGTATAAACTAAGCTGGAAAGCGCTAAAATTACTTGCCTTGTTCCCACTTGGTGCTTTGCTCATGAATTTTCCTCAATTGTTGTACTGGAAAATCGAAGGAGGAAGTTGGATCATTATGAATCTTCATTCTGAGACGCTTTCTTTTCTTAAACCATATACACTTGATTTCCTTTTCTCATTTAAAAAAGGTTGGTTGTTGTATTCACCGCTATTCATTTTTTCCTTTGTCGGAATATGGCTTGGATTGCGTCAAAATAAGCAACTTGTAACGGCAATAAGTGTTTTTGCACTGATCAACATTTATGTGCTTTCTTCTTGGGATTGTTGGTGGTATGCTGCCTCATTTGGTTCACGCGTAATGGTCGATTCATACATCGTTTTTGGCGTGTTATTGGGCTTTTTTATTCAAGGCGCTTCGAAATCTATGAAAGTGCTTATTCCGACACTTTCGATTTTCTTCTTGATTATGGGATTATCCGTTTTTCAAAGCTTTCAATATTTTGAAGGAATCATTCACAATGAACGCATGACGAAAGACTACTATTGGAGTGTTTTTGGAAGAACATCGGCAGATCAACTCGATCGTTCATTATTGGAAATTGATAGAAATGATTTGAATTGGGATCAGAATATTTTTGCCGATCATTCCATGGCCAAACAAAAAGGATATAAATTGATTGAAAAGTCCTTATATCGATCTCAAAAGCGAATAGAATTTGGAGTAGATCAAGAATTTATTTCACTTAGTGAAAATGAGTTTAAACTTCTATTACCAACGGATGAGGCTAAAATTCGCATCAGGTTCAATTCAAGTATAGACACATCGGGTAAGCAGCAATTTCTTTGCGCTAAGATAGAAGGAAAGAAAACGTACTTTGAGTATTATAGTGTTTTTGATGGAGAAAAAACGATAGGAGTATTTAATTTACCGGTTATTCGTCAAACTTCTGACGCGTTAAAAGTGTTCATTTATAATCCGAATAAAGTCCCTGGTTTTATCGAAGACATTGAAATATCTGCAATTTATCTTCAGCGTAAATAGAACGAATCGCTATTTTCATTTATTCCTTTGAGAATCGCTCGTTAAACTAGTTTAATTCATTATTTTTGTGGCGCAATAAATTAGAATGGAGGTTCAAACCAATAATAGCTCAGTAGGCAAGAAAATCAAAGCCTATATTGTATTTACAAAGTTCAGATTATCTTCTTTAGTGATTTTATCTGCCTTATCGGGTTATTTATTTGCATTGGATAAAGACCATTCCTATAACGGACTTCATGTTTTCTATTTAATGTTTGGTGGATTTTTGGTGACGTGTGCATCAAATGGTTCGAATCAAATTTGGGAACGTGATTTAGATAAATTAATGAAACGTACAGAACGCAGACCAATTCCAATGGGATTGATGAGCGTGAATGAGGCTTTTGCTATTGTCATTCTATGTCTTTTAGCTGGAACCTACATGTTGTACTTGATTAATCCCTATTCTGCTCTCTTAGGCTTTTTCGCATTTATTTCATACGTATTTATTTATACCCCAATGAAGCGCATCACTCCGTGGGCGGTCTTTATCGGTGCATTTCCAGGAGCCATTCCTCCAATGTTGGGAGCCATTGCAGCTACAGGAAAATTTGGATTTTTACCGGGCGTTTTATTCTTCGTACAATTTGTATGGCAGTTCCCACATTTTTGGGCCATCGCTTGGGTATTGTATGATGATTACAAAAGCGCAGGTTTCAGTTTACTTCCATCAAAATCTGGAAAATCAAAACAATCAGCATTTCAAATTGCAGCCTATTCATTGGCTTTAATACCATTTAGTTTATTGCCGTGGTTGTTGGATTGGACGGGAACGCTTTCATTGATTGTTGCAACAATTTGCAGTGGTTTATTCTTTTGGTATTCGTACCGTTTGTTCTTAAGTTGTGAAACGAAAGATGCAAAACGTTTGATGTTTGCTTCATTTATTTATTTGCCAATTATTCAATTCCTCTACGTTTTTGATAAAATTGAACCAATGTTACCGAAACATTGATCGAAAACAAGAATTTAAAAATCATACATATGAAAACAGATTTCAGCCAAGAATTAAGTCCAGAGATTAGAGAAAAATCGAAAAAGAACTTAGTTTACCTTGGGATTTTCAGTATTGCCATGATGTTTGCAGGATTTACGTCGGCTTACATTGTTTCAATGGGTGACTCATTTTGGTTAAAAGCGCCCTTCCCAATGGCATTTTACATATCAACAGCGGTTATTATTCTGAGTTCTATTTTTCTTGAATTGGCGATTCGTTCTGCAAAAAAGAACAATCAATCAGTTCTTCGTTTGATGATGGTCTTGGTCTTGCTTTCAGGACTTGGATTTGTATATTTCCAATTTAAAGGATATGGTGCAATGGTTGAAAAAGGAGCCAATCCGTTCAACAGAAACATTTTGGTAACCGACGGTCGTTATGGCGACTATTACGAAGTAAAATACAAAGGGGACTTTATTGAAATTGACGGAAATGATTACTTGGTAAAAGGCAAAAAAATGAGTGAAAGTGACTTGAAATCTTACCAAAAATTCATGTCACAGTTTTTAGTTGTTAAACCAAATAAAGCGTTTGTTGTTAGGAATTACGGTAAAGATTTTATTTTGTATTACAACAGCCAACCACTTGGATTAATCAATGGCAAACTGTCAACGCCTGATGGTAAGGAAATTCAAAACGTGGATCAAGTTCGCTTGCATGATTTAGCAATTCATGTGCGTGATGGTCGTGGTGATTTCTTTGTGAAAGGTAAACCAGGCAAAGATTTTCATATCTATTTTAAAGGAAAAGAATTACAATATAAGAACCGTGAATTGACAATGAACGGCAGAAAGTTGGACAATTACTTGCACATTAAGTCGATGGAAACGGCAGATACGGCAACTTCTTACCTATGGTTAATTACAATTCTACATTTAGCACATATTGTATTTACTTTATTGTACATGATTAAACTTACAATTGCTTCATTTGCAGGCAAATATAATAGTGAAGATAATCTATCTTTAAGACTCGGTGCAATTTTCTGGCATTTTTTAGGACTATTATGGGTCTATTTGTTGCTTTTTTTACTTTTTATTCATTAAACTTGCATAAAAATTTTTTGTAATGGCAGGACACGCTTCTAATCAGATTGATGCTAGTACGCTTTGGGGAGGGAAAATTTCTCCGTTTAGTACGAGCTATGGAAAGTTGATGATGTGGTTCTTCCTTGTGTCTGATGCATTGACATTTGGAGGACTATTAGTTGCTTACGGATTTACACGTCACGATGCACAAGATGCATGGCCGATCGGTGAGGAAACATTTAATTCTTTACCATTCTTGGGTCACGGATATCCTTTAATTTATGTTGCATTGATGACGTTCATCTTGATCGTATCTTCTGTAACAATGGTGTTGGCTGTTGAAGCTGGTCACCGAATGGATAAAAAAGGTGTTGTTAAATGGATGATTGCGACAATTATCGGTGGTTTCTTTTTCGTTGGTTCTCAAGCATGGGAGTGGAGTCACTTCATTCACGGTTCTGAATTTGGAAAAGTGGAATTAGCTGACGGATCTCAAGCAATTGTGAAAGGTCACTTTGGAGAAATTAAAAACTTTGAAGTATTAGAGGCTGGTAAACACCACAAAAAAGGAGATGTTATTAAAGAAGATTTAATGCATCAATTCCAACATGCAGTTGTTGCAGGTCAAATCAACAATGGAATCATTACTTTACATGATGGTTCAAAAGCAAAGGTGAACAAAGCTGCTGATGAGCACATGGAGTTAATCATCAAGAAAGATGGTAACGTTAATAAAGTTGGAACTCACATCGAAGGTCAAAAAGCGTGCGATATGTATTATGAGGCAATAAACTCAGGTACTCCTCGCAAAGTAATCTACGGAGCGAACTTAGAAGAAAACGAATACGGTCCACAACAATACGGTCAATTCTTCTTCTTCATTACAGGTTTCCACGGATTCCACGTATTCTCAGGGGTAATAATCAACATCATCATTTGTTTAGGAGTTGTTAGAGGTGTTTACCACAAAAGAGGTCACTACGAAATGGTAGAAAAAACTGGACTTTACTGGCACTTTGTCGATTTAGTTTGGGTATTCGTATTTACTTTCTTCTACCTAGTATAATATTAATTCGAAAAAATCTCAGTTATGTTAAGAGACGACGTTATAGAATATTCTTTGGACACTCACCACAGTGAGGAACAAGGAAAAGCAATCAGAAAGAAAATTTGGATGGTAACTGCTTTGTTGACAGTTATAACAATTACAGAAGTTGCATTGGGAGCGTTCATTAAACAAAGTTCTGGCGCTTGGCCGTTTGTAAAATGGTCATTCATAATCATGACATTATTGAAAGCTGGATACATCGTTTTGGTGTTCATGCACTTGGGTGATGAGAAAAAAAGTTTGAAATACGTAATTTTAGTTCCATATTTCTTGTTCATGGCATACTTGATTTTCATCGCATTGATGGAAGCAACAGCTGTGGGTAATGCATGGTCAACTTACGGAGGATAAAATAATTTAGCTTTATGGCTGTTAAAACTACTGCCGGACGAATGAAAGTATTATATGTATTTTTACTTTTATTTGGTCCGGCTTTGTTATTGATATTCATATCTACTCGTGGATGTGAACACAAATTCAAAACACTTGATAATTACGGTCAAGCGGTGAACTATTCTTTTACCGATGCAAGAGGTAAGAAGTTTACTTCCAAAGATTTTGAAGGTGACATTGTACTTGTAACAACAATACAAGAAACATGTCCTGATAGTTGTGCAATTTCATTATGGCACATGGGACAAGCAATTTATCGTCACATTCGCCAAAACAAGCATAAACGCTTGAAGCAAGTGAAGATTATTTCTTTCGCGACAGATGGTCAAGGAAATCCAATCACCGATTTAACGGCAATTAATGAAATGTTGCACGATCGAATTGAAGGTTATGATCCTGATTTATGGTATTTGGCTTCAGGAGATGCGCGTAGCTTGTATGATTTTGAGCATAACAATGAAAAGCTGTTGAAAGAAGGCAAAGAGTTTTTCGGTGGAGAAGCCTATCAAGAGCTCATCTTATTGTTAGACAAAAAGAATCATTTGCGCATGGTGCTTTCGGGTAAAACAGAAGGAATGATTCGACGTATGAACGAAGATGTTGCCTTATTGCAGAAAGAATACGATAAAGTAAGAGCGAAAAAGGAAAAGTCAAAAAAGCAATAATAGAATGAAATTAGTAATTGCTTTCGGTTTAATGTTTTCAATTTTGTCATGTACTTCGAAAGAAGAAAAAAAACATGTTTTACCATTTATTGGAAATTTTGACATCGAGTACAAATTGGTAGATGGTGTAGAAGTAACTGATACCGTTTATCCAACTGTTCCATATTTTTATTTTCGTAACCAAGATTCAGCACTTGTAAAAAGTACCGACATGAAAGGAAAAGTGTGGATTGCTGATTTTTTCTTTACGACGTGCCCAACTATTTGTCCAACAATGACAAAAAACTTGAAAGCACTAAACGATGCGACTCAAGATTTGAAAAAGGACGTTCAGTTCATGTCTATTTCGATCAATCCCGATCATGACACACCTTCTGTTCTCAAGAAATACAAGAATCACCACGGTATTACCGCTTCAAATTGGCAATTTTTCTGTGGAGATGAAGAAGAAACGCATCAATTAGGAATTGAAAATTTCCAAATATTTGCAGGTCGTGATGATGAATCAGAAGGCGGCTACGCTCACTCTGGAGCATTTACATTGGTAGACAAAGAAGGATATGTTCGAGGAGTTTATTTAGGAACAGATAAAAAACAAGTTGAACAATTAGAGAAGGATTTACGTTTATTGTTAAAAGAAGAATATGGAATTGATGGATCAAAGTAAAGCAGCAAATGCTAAAAAATTAATTGTAGCACTTTCAGTAGTAATTCCTGTTGCTGTTGCTGCCTTATTTAAAATTAAAATTGGGGATTACAACCTTACGTTTTTGCCAGCAATTTACGCCACGATTAATGCCTTGACAGCAATTGTGTTAATTGGAGCATTAAGAGCGGTTAAAGCAAAGAAAATTGAGTTACACAGAGGGTTGATTCGCTTTGCGTTGTTGTTGTCATCGTTATTTTTAGTGCTTTATGTTGTTTATCACATGACCTCTGACTCAACAATGTATGGTGACACAAACAATACTGGAAGCTTGGACATTCTTGAAAAAGCGAAGGTTGGAGCAATGGCTTATTTTTATTACGTTTTGTTGATTTCACACATACTTTTAAGTGTTGCTGTTATTCCAGTAGTACTTTTCACGTATTTGTTTGCTTGGCAAGGGAATTATGAGAAACATAAAAAATGGACGAAAATTGCTTTCCCAGTTTGGTTGTATGTAGCAGTTTCAGGAGTTATCGTTTACTTCATGATTTCACCTTACTACGGCTAATCCGAAGCAAGTTTTTCGATTTCTTTCCACACAATTTCAGCAGAATAATCCCAGCTAAAGGCCTTAGACCGTTCCAAAGCTGCCTGTGATAATTGTTCTTGTAATGCTGGATGTGCACAAAATTCGGTCATTCGTGCGGAAATGTCATTCACATCGAATGGATTACAATAGAGAGCAGCATTTCCTGCGACTTCAGGCAGCGAAGTTAAATTCCCTGAAATAATCGGTGTACCACATTTCATAGCTTCTACAAGAGGTATTCCAAACCCTTCAAAATAGGGAACATACGTTAATGCAAATGCGCTGGCTGTAATTTTGGATAATTCGTCAATTGGCAAATGTCCCGTGAAATGAATGCCTTGACGCTCCTCTTCAGATAAATCAAGGTTTAGCGGATTATTTTTCCACAAGGATTCACCAACGATTACAAGTTGTGTCGTTGATTTCGTTTCTTTTTTAAAATGCACAAAAGCTTCAATTAAGCGCTTCACATTTTTACGTGGATGAATGGCACCAACGAAAAGGAAATAAGGTAAATCGTTTGAATATTTTTTTCTGACAAGAATTTTCTCCTCTTCATCCAAAGGCTTGAAATGATCTGAAGCACCATTCCAGGCAACAGTAATTTTTTCGCTCGGAAGTTGGTATTGTTTGATTAAATCTTCTTTTGAATAGTTGGATACAGTGATTATTTTGTCTGCTTTCTTCGCAAATTTAGGAACATAATGTTTCAAGTATTTTAGAGCGGAGTATGGTAAATCTTTTGGGTAATGTTCGAAATTAATATCGTGAATCACCGCAATTTGAGGAACATTGGAACCCAAGGATAAATAGCCATCCGGTGAAAAGAAAACATCGATTTTATGTTTTTTTAAAGCGCGTTTGATTGCCACTTCAAACCAGTAAATAAATAAAAATGGATGTCGAGCTGGTGGTGAAAGTACAATCGGTGTTACGTTAGGGCCAAAAATAAATTTCTGGTCAAACGAACGGTCAAAGAAAAATACAAATTCGTGTTCTGGGTGATTTTGCACCAAACGCTTTGTAATTTCATAGGTGTACCAGCCAAAGCCTTCCATCTTTGAAGAAAGCAAAAACCGTGTATTTATACCTATTCTCACGAATGATTAGAAGTTCAAAATGTAATTAGAACGTTTTTCTTTTCCAATTGTTGTTGCTGGTCCGTGTCCGCAATGAACGATCGTATCTTCTGGTAATTGAAACATAATTTCGTGAATCGATTTCTTCAAAATTTCAATGTCTCCACCTGGTAAGTCAACACGCCCAAAACTGCCATTGAACAAAACATCTCCGTTAATGACAAACTTATTTTCAGCATTATAGAAAACAACATGTCCTGGTGCGTGACCCGGTGTAAAGAAAACGTCTAATTCAATTCCTCCAAAAACCAATTTATCACCATGATTTAAAAAATGAGTTGGCTCTGGTGAAGGTTCGTAGCCATGAAATCCATACACATGTGCATAATTAACAACAGAATGAAGTGTTGTTAAATCTTCACGGTGTAAATAGTAGTCAAGGTCGTAGGTGCGTTTCACAAAACTATTTCCCAAAATATGATCGATGTGTGCATGTGTGCTCAAGAGCGCAAGAGGTTTTAACCCATTGCTTTCAATGTATTCAGCTAATTCAGCTTGTTCGTGACGTTCATAACATCCAGGATCAATTATGACACAATTCGACGATTCATCAGAGAGAATGTAAGTGTTTTCTTGAAACCCATTGAACGAAAATACGGCGATGTTTATGTTCATACTGTTAAAATAGAGCGACAAAGGTAGAAATTTAAAAGAACTCGCACTTATACATGCAAACAATGCTTTTCATTTAGGCACCATTTTTGAAAGTCAATGATTATATTTGTCAAAAATTTGAAATTATGAAGTATACATTACTTTTTATCGTTGGAATTCTTTTAGCAAGCTGTGGAACAAAAGTTCCTTATACAAATGAAATTCGTGATGAATTTAGCTTGGATTCAGATAAACAATTGCGTAAAGTTCAATTCTTTACTTCTGCTACGATCATTTTAGAAAAAAGTAAATCGCAAGAAGGTCAAGGTACAACAGATGACGGAGCATTGGTAACAAGTTCAAGTAGTCAACAAGACCGTGTTATCATCCCAGTGAATACAAAATGTATTTTTGAAGGATTTGGTCCAAATGGCGAGTTAATGTTGCGTTTCGAAACTGGAGTTGGTAAAACAATCAACTTTGCAGTTCGTGCAAATCAAGCTTCAGGAAAATATTATTTGGTTGCAGATTGGTCGCAAGATAAAGGTGGAAAGTTAACATATGGAAACGAAACGTATTACGCGAACTCATCGAGTGGAAATGCTTATTTGATGGTAATTTTGAAAAAACTTCAAAAAACAAAACGCAAAGATCGCGTTGTAAAAGGAATGAAAGTTTAATCGAACATAAAGTGATGGAAAAGGTTGCAGAGATGCAGCCTTTTTTTGTGGGTTAAAGCGAAATCTTTACAATTATTTAATATAGCTATCAAAGGAGCTTTACGTTGAATTTGACAATTTTGCAATATGAATTTAATTAATCGTGAATTAAGTTGGTTAGCGTTCAACGAGCGTGTTTTGCAAGAAGCATTGGATCCGCGTGTTCCGTTGGTTGAACGTATGCGTTTTTTGGGAATTTACTCCAATAATTTGGATGAATTTTTCCGTGTTCGCGTTGCCAATTTGCGACGAATGATTGCCGTAAATAAACGAACAGTAGATGGATTCGATGGCACTCCAGCTGAATTATACATTGAAATACGAAAGAAAGTTCTGAAACAGCAGGCTAAATTTGAATTGGCTTATCAAAAAATTGTCGAAGAATTGGCAGCCAAAGACATTTTTCATTTGGATGAAACAACAATTTCTTTAGCACAACAAAAAGTTGTCAATCAGTATTTCAATACCACATTGAAGCATGCCATTATTCCAATTTTATTGGATAAAAAAACGCCCTTTCCACGCCTACGAGATTCGAGTATTTATTTGGCGGTTCGCATACTTTCTGAGAATAAACAAAAGATTAAGTTTGCGCTAATTCAAATTCCATCAGAATTTCCACGATTTTTTCGATTGAAAGAGGATGAAAAGGAGTTCGTCATTCTATTGGATGACATAATACGTCTAAATTTAAAACACATTTTTTCGATTTTTCCCTTTGATTCAATTGAAGCGTTCACCTTTAAATTTACGCGTGATGCAGAATTGGATTTAGATGATGATATTTCGGTTTCATTTTTGGAGAAAATTGAAAAAAGTCTCAAACAGCGCAAAAAAGGAAAACCAGTTCGTTTTGTTTATGATGAACGAATGCCAACTGATTTATTGGACTATTTGTTAAATGCCTTAAATCTGAAATTTGGAATTAATACCATTCCAGGAGGGAAATACCATAATTTCAAAGACTTCATTTCATTTCCGTTTTTTGAGCATCCAGAATTCAATTATAAACCGCAACCGCCTGTTTCGCATCCAGATTTAGAGGGTAAAAGAAGCTTGATTAAACAGATTCTTGAAAAGGATGTTTTGCTCCATTTTCCGTATCAAAAATTCGATTACATCGTTGATTTGTTGCGAGAAGCAGCAATAGATCCTAAAGTGCGATCAATAAAAATCAACGTATATCGCGTTGCTAAGAATTCTCAAATCATGAATGCCTTGTTGGCTGCGGTCTACAATGGCAAGGAAGTGACAGTGGTTTTGGAATTACAAGCGCGTTTCGATGAAGAAAACAACTTGTATTGGGCTAATCGCTTGAAGGAAAATGGTGCACGTGTAATCTATGGAATTCAAGACTTGAAAGTTCATTCGAAATTGTTGCAAATTGCACGATTCAGTCATCGACAAGAACAATTAATCACATACGTTGGAACAGGGAATTTTAATGAAAAAACAGCATTGATTTATGGTGATTTGGCCTTGCTAACGGCAGAATCAAAAGTTGCGAAGGAAGTTAAAAAGGTGTTCCGTTTGTTGGAAAATAATCTAGAAAGAGGATTGTTTAAAGAATTAATGGTTTCGCCTTTTAATGCACGACGAAAAATTACTGCGTTAATTGAGCGAGAAATTAAACACGCCAAAGCGGGTAAAGAAGGATGTATTCGTTTAAAACTAAACAATCTAACGGATAAAAAATTAATTGAAAAATTGTACGTTGCAAGTTCTAACGGCGTAAAAATTGAAATGATTATTCGTGGAATTTGTTGCTTGATTCCAGGAGTGAAAGGAAAAAGTGAAAACATTACAATAATCAGTATTGTTGATCGCTATTTGGAACATGCACGCTTTATGATTTTCACAAATGATGGACAACCTGAGTATTTTATTTCAAGTGCGGATTGGATGGAACGTAATTTGGATAAACGCATCGAAGTCGGCGCACCAATTCTTGATAAAGATTTACAAGCTGAAATCGACACTATTTTCTCCTATCAATGGAGAGGAAGTGTAAAGTCTCGTTTGATTCGAAAAGATCTAAAGAATGTTTACCGAAAAGCAGAAGGCAAACCCTTTCATGCACAGGTCATGTTGTATGAATATTACAAAGAGAAAGCAACTATTTAACGTAAATCCAAATTGTTTTTTGTCCTTCTACTTTCACTGAAGCACTTTCGAACGATGGAGCACTGAACGTTTCACGCGCATTGTTTGAAAAACCATACTTTTCTGTGGGAACACCAACAAGGTTTTTATCCATTACGCCGTTTTTATTCTTGTCATGAAACACAGCAACGGCATAAGTTGCTTTCGGTAAATCTGAAAAAGTGGCAGAGGCAATTTTTTTGTCATTGATTTCAACGATTTGTCCTTTGTATTGTCCTTTTGCAGCAGGAAATTCATCACTTACGCGATAAATTGCAATATGCGCTTTTCCTTCACTGGACGAAAAACCATTCACATTCACTGTCAATGAAATCGTTGACGGGGTAATAAATGAACTTGATAAAACAGCGAAAAGACTTACAATTAAAATAACTTTCATATGCTTTAAACAAAAAGTAACGAAAAAAGTTCAAGGTTCCGAAATGAATTTCATTGATTTATGCATTTCTAGCAGTACTCAAAAGTTAAAATTTATCCAATTTGTGTTACCTTTGAAAAGAATGGACAAACAGCGATATATTTTAGTTACCGGTGGTGCAGGCTACATTGGCTCGCACACTGTTGTAGAGTTAACGAGAGCAGGTTACACACCCGTAATTGCTGATGATTTTAGGAATGCAAATCGAATTGTTGTTTACGGTTTAGAAAAACTGATTCAATCAAAACCAATTATTCATGAAGTAGATGTTTGTGATGCGAATCACATGCGAGATTTATTTGAAAAATATGCGTTCGCTGGAATTATTCATTTTGCAGCATATAAAGCAGTTGGAGAATCCGTTCAAGATCCATTGAAATACTATCACAACAACATTCAAGGTTTGGTGAATGTGATCGAATTGGCCTTGGAATTTTCTGTTCATAATTTTGTTTTTTCATCTTCTTGCACTGTTTATGGAGAACCGGAAGGACTAAAGGTTGTGAATGAAGACTCACCGAAAAGCAAACCAAATTCTCCTTACGGACACACAAAGGCAATTGGAGAGCAAATTTTGATGGATATTTTCAAGAGCGATCCTGAAATGAAAATCATGAATTTGCGCTATTTCAATCCAGTAGGTGCGCACCCAACTGGATTAATTGGTGAATTTCCAATAGGAAAACCAAACAATTTGTTGCCTTTTGTTACGCAAACAGGAATCGGTAAACAGGCTGAGTTGACTGTCTTCGGAAATGATTATCCAACGGTTGACGGAACATGCGTGCGTGATTACATCCATGTAGTTGATTTGGCAAAAGCACATGTCAAAGCAATTCATTTTCTTTCAGAACAAGCTGATGGCTTAATCGAAGCAGTGAACATTGGAACAGGAAATGGAACAAGTATTTTGGAAGTTATAAACCTGTTTGAAAAAATTTCGAATCAATCACTGAATTGGAAGTTTGGTCCGCGACGACCAGGCGATGTAATTGAAATATATGCGGATGCCTCAAAAGCCAATCGCTTATTAAATTGGCAAGCTGAATATTCCATTTCAGATGCCATTGAACATGCTTGGAATTGGGAAAAAATGATTAAAAACTATGAATAAAAGCCTCCTAATAATACTTTTAACTGCTCTATCTTTTCAGACATTTTCACAATACAATAGTGAAGGTGCTGATTTAATTTCCCGATTCAGACCTGGAAGTATGTGGTTTTACACTGGATTTCGTCCTGCAACACCAGAAAAAGTAAGAAAATATGATCGTTTGATGTTTGATCTTACTTACAACACGTTCAATGGTGATTTAAAGGCATTCAAAAACAGTTGGAAATCAATTGGATTGAACACGAATTTGATGTTTGATATTCCAATTACAAAAGGAAACACGGTATCTTTTGGTGTTGGTTTAGCACATTCACTTTTTAGAGTTGAAACAAGCGGAAAATCTTTTAATCCTGATACTTCATACACATTCACAGAATTATCCAGCTACCAACCTTTTGCTGAGGAAAACCGCTATTTAATAGGAAATTCATTCTCAGTTCCATTGGAATTTCGTTTCAGAACAAAGGGATGGAAGCATTTCAAAGTGCATATTGGTGGAAGACTTGGGTATCAAGCCAATTTGTATTCGAAAACGGTAAATCACTATTTTAATGGAAAGCAAGTATTCAAAGATCATACATTTGCCGATGTCAATCCATTGATTTATTCAGCATATGTGCGCATTGGTATACGAAATTGGGCTTTGTACGGTTCCTATAATTTGAATGCACAATTTAAGAATAAATCGAGCGTTCAGATAAACCTGTTCCAAGTTGGATTAAGTGTTTCTCTTTTTTAAGTTATGCAATTCGTAGACACTCATACCCATCTATTTTCACCTTCTTTTGAGGAAGATAGAACAATAATCGTTGAACGAGCGATAAAAGCAGGAGTGGAAAAAATGCTCTTGCCAAACATTGACATAGAATCGATAAAATCGATGTACGATTTGTGTGCTCAGTTTCCAAATAATTGTTTTCCAATGATGGGCTTGCATCCTGGTTCAGTTGATGAAAAATGGGAGGAAAAATTAGAGCAGATTCGTAAAAATTTGTTTGAACGCAAAAACTGTGCGGTTGGTGAAATTGGAATGGATTTGTATTGGGATAAAACCTTCGTACAAGAACAAGCAGAAGCATTTAGAAGACAAGTAATTTGGGCAAAGGAATTGGAATTACCAATCGTAATTCATGCCCGTGAAGCGTTTGATGAAATTTTTGCAATTGTCGACGAATTGAATGACGAACGTTTAACTGGTGTTTTTCATTGTTTTACAGGAACCCTTGAACAGGCTAAGAAAATTCAGAATTACGGCGGATTCAAACTAGGAATTGGTGGAGTTCTAACCTATAAAAAGGCTGGTTTGGATGAAGTTCTCAAGGATATTGAATTGAGTGAAATGATCTTGGAAACGGATTCACCGTATTTACCTCCAACACCGCATAGGGGAAAGAGAAATGAAAGTGCTTACTTATTGCATGTTGCCGAAAAGTTGGCGGATGTGAAAGAAACAAGTTTGGCTGAAGTTGCGCAAATAACAACCAAAAATGCGCATGAACTTTTTAAATTGTAGTAGATGAATCAAGCAAAACCAAAAGTATTAATCATTTATACGGGTGGAACGATTGGAATGATCAAAGATCCTGAAACAGGACAATTAAAAAGTTTTGATTTCAATCATATTTACAAACATGTTCCTGAAATTCATCGCTTGAACGTTGAGCTTTCGACTTTCAGCTTTGAAGAACCGATTGATTCCTCTGAAATGAATCCTGTTTATTGGGTTCAAATAGCACAAACGGTGCGAGATAATTACGATGAATACAATGGATTTGTGATTCTTCACGGTTCAGATACCATGGCCTTTTCTGCTTCTGCCTTAAGTTTTATGTTACAAGGATTGAGGAAGCCAGTTATTTTCACGGGATCTCAATTGCCCATAGGTACAATTCGAACAGATGGAAAAGAAAATTTAATTACAGCGATTGAAATTGCCGCGGATAAAGATCCACAAGGTCAACCATATGTGCAAGAAGTAGCGGTTTATTTCGAATATTCCTTGTACCGTGGAAATCGAAGTTCAAAAATTTCAGCCAATCAATTTGAAGCGTTTAGTTCACCAAATTACCCTGAATTAGCAAGAGCTGGTGTGAATATTGAGTACGCAACTGATCGTTTGTTTCGCTCAAAATTATCTGAATTGGTATATCAGCCAAACTTAAGTTCACGTGTTGGTTTGTTGAAGATTTATCCAGGCTTCCCAATTGAAGCGTATAGAAGTTTGTTTGATCGAGCACACACGGATGCAATTGTGCTTGAAACATTTGGGGCGGGAAATGCGCCTAGTAATGAGGTGTTTCGAGGATTAATTCAAGAATACATTAGTGCAGGTGGAATAGTATTGAACATTACGCAGTGTAGTTCTGGAGCCGTTCAACAAGGCAAATATGAAACAAGCTCTTTTTTCTCAAAGGTAGGTGTTGTCAGCGGAAACGATTTAACAACAGAAGCTGCCTTAACGAAATTGATGTTTTTATTGGAGAATTGTGCTACGAAGGATGAAGTGCTTAAAAAACTTGCCCAGGATATGTGCGGTGAGATGATGAAATAAAATTTTTCTAGGGACAGGTCGCGACCTGTCCCTACGGAAGCCATAAAAAAATCCCAAGCGTATTAAACTTGGGATCGTTTTGCAGAGAGGAAGAGATTCGAACTCTCGATACAGTTACCCGTATACTACCTTTCCAGGGTAGCTCCTTCAACCACTCGGACACCTCTCTGTGCATTGTTTGCTTCTGTTTTGAAGGGCAACGAAAGTAGTAAAAAATATTGATTTCACAGGTAAAATTCTTATTTTCTCGTAGAGTTTTGAGTAAATTTGTATCATGCAAAATTTCGAAGTTATAAATCCGACACGTATTCTTTTTGGCAAGGACCAATTAGAGCGTCTTCCTCAATTAATCAATGAATTTTCAGCCAAAAAGAGAATCTTGTTGGCTTATGGAGGAGGAAGTATTAAATCTACCGGTTTGTTTAATAAGTTGATGCTTCATTTGAAAGAATTTGAAGTAGTTGAATTTGGTGGAATTGAAGCAAATCCTCAGTTCACAACATTAATGAAGGGGGTTGAACTAGCGCGTGAAAAAGACATTGACTTCATCTTAGCAGTTGGTGGTGGATCAGTTATTGATGGTGTCAAATTTATGACTGGTGCGTTCCATTATGAAGGTGATTCATACGAAGTACTTCAACGCAAGGAAGGATGCGTTTTCACAAAAGCAATACCTTTTGGTACATTTTTAACTTTACCAGCAACGGGGTCTGAAGCAAATTCTGGTGCTGTGATTAGTCGCGATGAATTGAAAGAAAAGTTAACAATGGGTGGACCTTTGTTCTTCCCGAAATTCTCTTTTTGTGATCCTACAGTAGTTGCAACTTTACCAAAACGTCAATTGGCAAATGGAGTTGTGGATGCCTACATGCATACGTTGGAGCAATATTTGACTTATCCAACAGATAATTTGTTGCAAGAGCGACAAGCAGAAGGAATATTGCAAACCTTAATTGAAATCGGTCCAGAAGTTATTGAGCACCCTAACAATTATAAATTGGCTTCTAACTTAATGTGGTGTGCCACACATGCATTAAATGGAAATTTGCGATGTGGTGTTCCAACCGATTGGACAACCCACATGATTGGACATGAATTAACAGCCATTTATGGAATAGATCACGCACGAACGTTAGCAATTATTGCTCCTCGTTTGTTCGAAAATCAATTTGAAAATAAGAAAGAAAAACTGATTCAATACGGAAAACGAGTTTGGAATTTAGAGGGAATGAATGAAGAAATTGCGAGAGAAGCAATCGCTAAAACGGAAGCATTTTTCCAGCAACTAGGTATTCACACAAAAATTTCGGATTATTCTGCGGAAACTGAACACATTGCAGAAATTATCAAAACGCGATTTATCGAGCGTAACTGGTTGGCAATGGGAGAGCGACAAGCCATTACACCAACAGATGTTGAATCAATTGTACTTCACGCAATTTAATGGCATTAAGTTCCATTTTTAAACTCCGAACCTCTGCAACTCCTGCTCTTCTGGAATTGCTAAAAAACACTACCCTGGGAACAAATGGCGCGAAGTATCGTCATTTGGATACTTCCACGCGAATTTTGGAAGCTGATCAACCCTTGTTTTTATCAATGGAACGCAATGAAAAAGTGATAGGAAATGTCACGTTCTGTCAGCGTGGAACTGCTTGGTATATACGTTATTTTGCTTTTCATTCACTCGTGCAAGCTGGTTCAAAAAAAAAGCAGGAAGACAAAGGAAATTCAATTTTAAAGCGTGAATTAAATCAGTTTTTTGATGAGGTTTTTGAAGGAAAACATTCGGATAGACAAGTAGCATCGCTTTATGCATATATAGATCCGCGAAATGATCGTAGTAAATGGATGAGTGAGAATTTTGGTTTTAAAGTTGTGAGCCATTTGGTTACGCAATCGTTTAGCAGAATTTCACCCAAGAAGTCAAATCGCCTAGTTAAAATGAATGATTGGAAAGAAATTCAATCATTGGTTGAAAGCAATTATAGTCAGCACGCTTATTACTTCACAACACATGCAGAAAAACCACCTTTTTATGGATTAAAAGATGAAGCGGGTGAACTAATTGCTACTTGTCGAGTGACACGTGTGAATTGGGAGATTGTTCGTTTACCAGGAAAAATGGGAGGAATTTTAGCGAAAGTAATACCTTATCTTCCGCTTTTGAATAAATTGATAAACCCAAAACACCATACATTTTTAGTTCCTGAAATTGTAACGGCAAAGGATAACAATCCCAAGCTTATTGAAGAGTTATTTTCAGCTGTGTTGGCTGAAGAAAAATTAACATTAATGCTTTGGTGGATCGATCAGCAGGATAAAATTTTCTTGGCTTCTAAAGACCAAATTTCGTGGGGATTATTTCACAAATTAGTAGGAGCTCCGCCAGTAGATGTTGTTGAACGCGTAAATCCAACTTCTTCCAGAAAAACGAATAGACCAGTTTTTATTACGGCTTATGATATGGTTTGAATAGAGCAAAGACCGTTCACTATTGTGGACTGATAGAACATAGACAGATATATTGAATCAATCGATGCTCCTCTATGTTCTATACTCAATATTCCATGTTCTAATTATATTTGCACCATGAAATACTTAATTGTTGGTCTTGGAAATCCTGGAGATAAGTATGCGGAAACGCGACACAATATCGGATTTAAAGTAGTTGAAGCATTTGCAAAAGAGCGCGAAGGGTCATTTGCATTGAACAAACAAGCAGAAGTAGCTGAAGTGAAATTCAAGGGACGGACGATTATTTTAATCAAACCTACCACTTACATGAACTTGTCTGGAAAAGCGGTCAATTATTGGATGCAAGCTGAAAAAGTTCCGAGGGAAAACATATTGGTGATTACTGACGATTTAGCGCTTCCATTTGGTAAATTGCGCATGAAAGGAAAGGGAAGTGATGGAGGTCACAACGGTTTAAAGGATATTCAGGCAACATTGAATTCACAAGAGTATGCTCGCCTTCGTTTCGGTGTTGGCAATGAATTTCACAAAGGTCAGCAAGTTGATTATGTGCTGGGTGAGTGGACTTCAGGAGAAAAAGAAACTTTATCTGAACGCATTAAAATTGCCACAGAATTTATCAAAGGATTTACAACAATTGGGTTAAACATGACAATGACCAATTGGAATAACAAATAATCACTCGATAAAATAATCTAGGAAATCATTCATTTTACGCTGGGAAACTGGAATTTCCTTTTCATTTTGCATAATGAGTATTCCACTTCTACCTTTCTTAAACAGGTGTATTTTATCAATGTTTACAATATAAGAATGATGAGGTCGCTTGAATGTTTCAATTGGGAGTGTTTTTTCATAGTAACCAATATTTTTTGACGATAAAACACGATCTTCAGCCGTTACGACATAAGTATAGGCTCCATCCGATTCAAAATAAAAGATATCCGAAAGGTTGATTGGTAAATAAACACCTTTGTTAGGAATAAGGATTTTTGATGGACTTTTTGAATGGCGAATTTTGTCAATTACCAGTGTCATTCCTTTTTTAAATTCTTCATCAATAATGGGTTTCAACATATAATAAGACGCATTTTCGTTCAGTGCAGTAATCGCGAAATTGTCGTAGGCTGTAATAAAGATGGTTTCGAAATTTCGTTTATTACATTCTTGTAATACATCCAGTCCTGTTCCACCTATGATTTGAACATCCAAAAAGACCAAATCAAGTTCATTGTTGTTAATGAATTCAACAGCTTCATTCTTATTGTCGATAATTGCTAAAACATTACATTCTGGATACATATTTGTCAACTTCCTTAACAAAATTTGTTGTCCAGCTTGTTCATCTTCTACTATTAAACATCTAATCATAAAGTGGTATTTTTAGAATGACCTTAGTTCCTTTTTCAGTTTCATTGTCAATATCTTCAAATTTAAGTTCAATTTTAAGATTATATTTCAACTTGACAATTTCTATTTTACTTTTAACCAATTGAATCCCTTTTGATTCATGGTTTTTTCTGTTTTGATTAATACGATTTGATTCCTTACGTCCAATGCCGTTATCTGAAATTTCAATAACAATCATTTGGTGTATGAAGTAAATATTAATCGAAATTTTACTTTCTGTCGTTTTATGCGCAACACCATGTTTCACAGCATTTTCAACAAAAGGTTGAATTAGCATCGTTGGAATTAATTTCTCTCCAATTTCTTTTGGATAGTTTATTTCAAATGTAAATTTATCACTGTAACGAATTTTTTCAATGGCCAAATATAGGTTTAGAATCTCTAATTCGTTTTTAATGGAAATAAAGGTTAAATCACTATTTTCTAGAAATCTGCGTAATAATAAGGAGAAGTTTTGCAATAAATTTTCTGCTTCTTGGTAACGTTCTGAATTCAATAAGTAAATCACGTTATTCATGGAATTGAAAATAAAATGCGGATTCATTTTAGACTGAATAGCCTTTAATTTTAACTCAAGAATCGTGTTGTTGATTTTGTTTTCTTCTAATTGCCGTTTGGATTGGCGTTTTGTTCTGAGTTTAACGATTAAATAAATAAAAAGTATAAGCAAAATGCTGGAGAAAATAATAAACCAACTTGTTTCATAAAAATAAGGTGCAATGTGAAAGGTATAGGCCAATTCAATTGGTTTGGCATCATTAAATCCATCGAGGCATCTAACTTTTAGTGTATAATCGCCTGGAGGTAACATGGTAAAGTTGATGGTTCCTTCTTTTTGCAGATTACTCCATTCGTTGGTTAAATTTGATCCTTCTAGTTTATATTGATAATAGACATTAAATTTTTTCAAATAACTTGGTGAATAGAATTCGAAACCTATTGTTCGTGTTTCTCGAGAAAAATGATGGACACCCAACTTTACAGCCGTATCATTTATTGTAAGTGTTTTAAAAACAGGGTATAATTTTCTGAATGGATTTTTTTCTGGTGTCGCAATTACTATCCCTTCAATCGATGGAAAATAAAAATGATCGGATGGAGATTTATAGAAATTGTTTTGAAATCCACCGTTAAATTCTGTATTTAAAATTCCACTTTCTTCTTCGTAATAAAATGGTATTAAATAGGAAATTTTATTGTAATAAAAGTCATTCAGCTTTTTTTCATCGATTACCCATAATCCGGTATTTGAAGTCATAAAAATTAAGCCCTCTGAATTAGGAGCAATTGTAAAAATATCGTTGTTCAGCGCACAATTTTTCTTTGCGTTAATTGAAGTTAATTTTTCTTTGTTCCAACAAAATAAACCTCCATCATAAGTACCAATCCACAATTTCCCTTGTTTATCCTCGTAAAACGATCGTACTTCCTTGCAATCTAACCCGTTTTTGTCAGATAAATGCTTCAGCATTTTTCCACTTGGTGAAACAAAGTAAACACCATCTTTTCCACCAATACATATGGTTCCATTTTTTAATTCGTAAAAACAAATGATGCGGTTTTTAATTTTCCCGGTTTGAAATGGTTTGATAGTTTTAATCGTTTTCCCTTTTGATATACCTTCATCATGACCAATCCAAATTGTTCCTTTTGAATCTTTGAAGATGGAATGAACATATTCATTCGTTAATTGAGGGGAACGAATCGAATCAATCACTTTTTGATTATCAAAAATCACAACTCCACTCCCCCAAGTTCCAACGAAAAGTAATTGATTGATTTCTGCTAGGCTGGCGATATTATATGGGCCAGAATAGTATGGGATTAAACCCTCAAATCCTAATTCAAAAATGGTATTATCGCTTCCACCGATTAGTGTTTTACCAGAATGCGTTTTAATAATTGAATTAAGTGCAGTGGTTTTTTCATCAACACGTTTTAGAGTTGCACAGGTCTTGAGGTGTAATTTTAACAATCCTTTTTCACCTGTTCCGACAAAAAGACAATTTTCAGCTTTATTGTAATATAGGCTTTGAAGGTATTGTGAGGGCAAATAGGAATCAAGGTCATATAATTCAGTATAATAAGTTGAAAAGTAAAATAATCCTTTTGTTGTACTTACAAAAAATTCTACTTCATCCATGAAATCGATATCCGTCATCTGAAAGGAGGATACATCTTTACCGAAATCTATTTTTTGAATTTGTTGGTTACGATCTAATTTGTAAAGTGCGTTTGAACATAGAAAGAAGATTTCTTTTGAGTACGGGTTTTTCTTGATTTTTAAAACATGCTCATCGAACAAAAGCCTTGTTTTTCCGTCTTTACTAACCTTAAAAACCGATTTGTCATTTGCTACATAAAAGTCCTTTCCGTCTTGAACAAAGGTTGTTGAATTTTCTATTTTTGAATGTATGATAGGTACTAGTTTTTTCGAACCAATTTTTGACGAGTAAATGGTTCCTGTTTCATTTAATGAAAGAAGATTTTTTTCGTCGTAAAGAACATCACGCATTGATAAGTACAGCTCAAAGTTTGGAGAGATTTTGTTTACTTTGCCTCCAAATTCAACGCCATATAATGTTTTAGATCCTTCATCAAAAATCAGTTTTTCGTGTAGACTTTTCTTATAGATATTGTTAGGGATAAACTTAAAAAATTCATACCCATTGAATTCTACGATACCATTAGCGGTAGCAAGTATTAATTCGCCATTTTTTTTAGGAAGAATATCTAATATTTGATTTTGAGGTAAACCGTGTTTGGTGCCAAAGTGGGTGATGGTAAATGGAATATAAATATCCTGACTTTTATCAATGAAGTTGCCATCCATTTGCGCAAAACTATGCAGACCTAACAAACATGTAAGTAGCAGACCCAAGTATTTTTTGCTCGTTCGAAGACTCATTTTCAATCAACAGTTCTGTGCAAAAATAATTATTCAGGGGAATAAATGATGATTAAAGCGAGATTCATTGAACGGCTCGCTTATTTTGAATTTCACTCACTTATAAACAAATTAAGAAATAGAGCTCGTTTGTGAGCTACTTTTGCGGAAACTTTAACTTTTTTATTGGTCGATTAAACGGAAAAAGTGTAGTTTTTTCATGCATATCCCAAATTGAAACTACTTAAGTAGTTTTATTTAAAACAAAGCTTTTGCTTCAAATTTGACCAGAAAAACATGAAAATTTATGTTGATTTACATTCATTTAAGTCAGAGAATGCAAATTATTAATTGAAAGATTAAATCTTTATTTAATACTAATCAAATACCTATGACATATCGCAAAAACAAAATTTTAGTTGTGATTTTAATCCTTGTCACATTTGGACAAGTGTCAAAATCATTTGCTCAAAATGAAAAGAAACATTCACAGAATGCCGAAGTAACCCAGGTTTATTTTGGCGAGGGTTTACCGATTGATATTTTCAGCAACTTGGAAATGAATAATTTATCTATTGGCATTAAAAACGAACAAGAAAAGTTAGTGGCTAACTTGACAGCTGAAACTTTTAAAGATTTTAATTTTTCAATTCCAGGAACGTATACGGTAGAATTAACCAGCGAACATGTTGATGTTTCAGGACATGAAGAATGCAACCATACAGATCATAATCGAATTGTTTGGTTTGAAGTTCTTCCCTACTCGATTCAATTTGATTTTGATAATATGAAGTTGTCCTCTGAAATCATTGGAGGTAAAGAAATGGATAATGAAACGTTGACCATTCCTGTTATTGTCAAAACATATTCTGGTCAAGAATTAAAAACAGGAACATTGAAATTGTCGACAGCGGGGGTCAATACTTCACTCGAAGGCAACATGAAGGATGAGCATCTAACCTTAAATGAAGGTGTCAATCTAGTTGCCTATCAATTAAAGGGCGCAGCTTCAAAAAACACCTATATCATGTTCGATTTTTACGATATGGATGGTCGTGTACACAGTTTTGGATATACAACTCAAATTAAATAAACTTAGAAATAATGTTTAAATCAAAACAAAAACTTCTGTATTTCATTAAATACATTACAGTCTTATTTTTACTTTTTTCAAATCATTCAGTTCTGGCTCAATGTGGTTTTCAATCAACATGTTCGAATACAAACTATTTGAATTATGGAATGGGATCAAATTCAGATGCAGCCTCATTGGAATTTGATAATTTTATTTCAGGATATCATCAAACCTGCGTGCGTACATCCACTGGTGAATACAAAACATGGGGTCAAATTATGGCGAATGATGGAGCAACTGATGTTTTAAGCCCAACTGTTATTAATAGCACCAATTATCCAGCTCTAACTGGAAATGTTTTGAAAGCTCATTTAGGTGGAACCAGTGCAAGTACAGTACAAGGTATTGTACTTTCTACCACAGGGTTGTTCGCTTGGGGTGCAGAAGGAGCTGTGCTTCATGCCAATATTACTTCTTCAACCACATTTCAAAAGTTGACAATTGGCGGTCAAGCCGATGGATTACCTGCCGGAGTAGATCCATTAGATGTAAAAATGATTTTTACAACCTATCGTACAATGGCATTATTGACTTGTTCCGGTGATGTTTGGGTTCTAACACAACAAGGTGAAAATACCGGTACTGGATTGACAGGTGCGTTAAGTGCTGCAAATGCTGTTTTATGGTATAAAGTAACAGAAACAACAGCAGGAAATCCAACTATTTCAAACGTCATTCAAGTAAGAGGAACAGCAAATGCCTTGATTGCATTGAAAGCAGACGGTACTTTGTGGACATGGGGAACACAAACTTTTTTAGGAAATGGCACCGCACAAGCCTCAAGAACACGAGCAACTTCTATGACATTACCAAGTGCAAGTCCTATAAAAATGATTGGTGCTACAAGACATCAATCTACAAACGGTTCAAGTTATTACGTTTTAAATGCCAACGGTAACTTGTATGCGTTAGGAGAAAACTCAAATAAACAATTGGGTGACTGGACAACAACCGATAGAACAACTTGGGTCCAACCGAGATATACTTCTGCAGCAGGTCCAGTAATGAATAATATTCATTGGATATCACCTCAAGAACACGATCAAAATTATGGAAATATCAATGTCCTAACAACTGATTCAACGAATTATAACTGGGGAAACGCAAATGGTGAAATGCTCGGAAGAGGAGGAACTGGTGATTTTGATCCGGGAATACCAAATGGAATTACTATCGCAAATAAAATTCTAGCTGTCGAAACAGGTGGACATACTTCAATGCTAGCTAAAAAATGTGAAGATTACTTTGGTTATGTAGGTCATAGAATTAGTGGAAGTATGGGAGATGGTACAAATAATACAACAAATGAAACTACTTATTCGTTTGCTACAGCCGTAGTATACATTTGTGGAGCATCAACGGCTAGTGTTGCTGTCTCTGGTACCCCAACTCTTAGCCCCGGAGGATTGTATTGTAATGGAACGTCAACGGATTTGCTGCCAAGTCCAATTGGTGGTGTATTATCTATTGTGTCTGGACCGGCAACTTTAGCAGGAACGGTTATTACATTTACAGGTACGGGAAATACTACCGTAAATGTGCAATACGCAATTACGGTACCGGGATGTCCAATCGCAAAAACGGCAACCACAACATTGTTAACAGAAGATTGTGTTTTACCAACAGTTACCCTTAGTGGCACAACAACTATTGCAGAAAACGCAGCTGGAGTAGCAACACTAACAGCAACATTATCAGCAGTTTCGACAACACCAACCATAGTTACGTTAACATACACAGGGACAACGGCTGGAGGAGATTACACTGCATCAAGTGTGACCATCACAATACCAGCAGGTTCTTTAACAGGAACAGTAACAATTGATCCCACAGATGATGCCCTAGCAGAGGCATCAGAAACTGTAATTGCGGATATTACTTCGGTAAGCAGCGCAAGTGGTGTTACTGAAAATGGTGTACAACAAGCAATTGTAACCATTACTGATAACGATGCTCCAACAGTAACATTAACAGGAACAACAACGATTGCAGAGAATGCAGCAGGAGTTGCAACATTAACAGCTACTTTATCCAACGCAGCAACAACAGATGTTACAGTAACAATTGGATACACAGGAACAGCAACAGGAGGAGATTACTCAGCATCAAGTGTGACAATCACTATCCCAGCAGGTTCATTAACAGGAACAGTAACAGTTGATCCAACAGATGATTTAATTTCTGAAGGTTCAGAAACAGTGATTGCAGATATCACGAATGTTACAGGAGGAAACGGTGCAACAGAATCAGGATCACAACAAGCAATTGTAACCATTACAGATAACGATGCTCCAACAGTAACATTAACAGGAACAACAA
>JBDLVK010000009.1:0-9515 GCA_039804825.1 Bacteroidota bacterium | reverse complement strand
TCACCAACAACAAATGGAATTTTCATTTCTTCTTCCGTTTCAGAAAGTTCATCTACTTTACCTAAAATACGATTCACTTCTGACAAACGCATTGGAACAGGTTCACCACCTTTTTCAGTTCCTAGGAACCCAATAACATTTGGAATACTTTTAATAACGTGAGGAACTTCACCAACCAAAGCTGCTTCAATCAAAACATAACCTGGTAAATAAGCTCTTTCCTTACTCACCTTTTTACCGTTTCTGATTTGAAAAACTTTTTCAGTTGGAATTAATACTTGATCCACGAAATCATTCAGTTTTAAACGAGAAATTTCAAGATCCAGATACTCTTTCACTTTTTTCTCTTTCCCGCTAACCGCTCTTACAACGTACCAACGTTTTTTAATCTCTCCCATGAAGTACTAATTAAAACATTCCGTATATAAAGCCCATTGCACCTTTCCAGACAGATTGAGATGTTCCAGTAATACCGAATCCAAAATCCATTACGAAAATAAACAACGAAATGATGATCGATGCCACCATTACTATAATTGTATTACTCTGTAACTCTTTCCAAGTTGGCCACGATACGTTGTGAACCATTTCGTTCACTGTTTCGCTAAAATAATTCTTAATTTTTGACACTTTACATCAATTTTGCACGGGCGGTAGGATTCGAACCCACGACCAATGGTTTTGGAAACCATCACTCTACCAACTGAGCTACACCCGTATAAAAAGGGGAGCGAACTCCCCTTAAATTTTAATATATCTTTACGATTAAGATACGATTTCTGTAACCTGACCAGCACCTACAGTTCTACCACCTTCACGGATAGCGAAACGTAAACCTTTGTCCATTGCTACAGGAACGATTAACTTAACTGTAATAGTTACGTTGTCACCTGGCATTACCATTTCACGTCCGTCAGACAAGAAAATTTCTCCTGTAACGTCAGTTGTACGGAAGTAGAACTGTGGACGATATTTGTTATGGAATGGAGTGTGACGTCCACCTTCTTCTTTTTTCAATACATAGATCTCAGCTTTGAAATCAGTGTGAGGAGTTACAGATCCTGGTTTACAGATAACCATACCACGTTTAATTTGAGATTTCTCAATACCTCTCAACAATAAACCTACGTTATCACCTGCTTCACCTCTGTCAAGGATTTTACGGAACATCTCAACACCTGTTACAGTAGAAGATAATTTCACATCACCCATACCTAAGATATCAACTGGCTCACCAGAATTGATAACACCTGTTTCGATACGTCCTGTTGCAACTGTACCACGACCAGTAATCGTGAATACGTCCTCAACTGGCATCAAGAATGTTTTATCAACATCACGAGGAGGCAATTCAATGTAAGTATCAACAGCATCCATCAATTCTTCAACTGTTTTAACCCATTTTTCTTCACCATTCAAAGCTCCCAAAGCAGAACCTTTAATTACTGGAGCATTGTCACCATCATAGCTATAGAAAGAAAGTAATTCACGTACTTCCATTTCAACTAATTCTAATAACTCTTCGTCATCTACCATATCCACTTTGTTCATGAATACAACTAAACGAGGAACACCTACTTGTTTACCTAATAGGATGTGCTCACGAGTTTGAGGCATTGGACCATCTGTAGCAGCAACCACAAGGATAGCTCCATCCATTTGAGCAGCTCCTGTTACCATGTTCTTCACGTAATCCGCGTGACCTGGACAGTCAACATGTGCATAGTGACGATTCATAGTTTCGTACTCAATGTGAGATGTGTTGATAGTAATACCACGTTCTTTTTCTTCTGGAGCATTGTCGATAGAAGAGAAATCACGTACTGCAGCTAAACCTTTACTAGCCAATACGCTAGAAATTGCAGCTGTCAAAGTTGTTTTACCGTGATCGACGTGACCAATTGTCCCGATATTCACGTGTGGTTTGGAACGATCAAAATTTTCCTTAGCCATTGTTCTATTTGTTACTTAGTTAATAAAAAAACAAAATTTTATAATACACAAAATTTCACCCAATCACTGAGTGAAACATAATTTTCGGTGAGCCAATGACGAGATTTGAACTCGTGGCCTCTTCCTTACCAAGGAAGCGCTCTACCCCTGAGCTACACCGGCACTACTTTCATATTATTGAGCGGGAGACGAGATTCGAACTCGCGACCCTCAGCTTGGAAGGCTGACGCTCTACCAACTGAGCTACTCCCGCTTATCATTCTTTTTTCTTAGATAAAATAGTTGTGGGGATGGATGGACTCGAACCAACGATACCGTGAGGTGACAGATTTACAGTCTGCTGCAATAGCCACTATGCGACATCCCCAACATATTTTATTTGAGCCGATGGAGGGACTCGAACCCCCGACCTGCTGATTACAAATCAGCTGCTCTAGCCAGCTGAGCTACATCGGCAAAATGTTGGTATTTCAATAATTGAAAGAACTTTTTAAAGTGTTTCTCCCGTTTTGGGTTTGCAAATGTAGGAAACAAATCTATAATTGCAATACTTTTTTGAAAAAAAATTTAAAAAAAATAAGGGTGGTTTTTAAGCCTCACCCTTATCTGTCTGATTTTATTTAATTTACGCAACTTTCTCTTTGTGCTTTTTTACTTGTTTTCTTAAAGCTTCTGCTGCCAAATCTGTCGCTTCCTCAAAGGATTTACATTGTTTCTTTGCCACCAGCGTCTTTCCTGGAATCAATAATTTCAATTCTGAGATTTTATTTTCTTTTTCAACATCTTTATCTAAACGCAAATAAACCTCACATGCGATGATATTATCAAAAAATAATTCTAGCTTACTCACTTTTTCTGTAATGAAATCAATTAACTTCTTGTCTGCTGTGAAATGAATTGAATGAACTTGAATATCCATGACTAATTGTTTTTGTGCCCACGTGGATGAGCTTGTGAATAAATATTTGAAAGCTTCGCAAACGAATTGTGCGTGTAAATCTGTGTAGCGGATAAATTAGCATGACCCAACAAATCTTTGAGCGTTTCCAATCCAGCTCCATTGTTCAACATGTGGGTTGCAAATGTATGTCGCAACACGTGAGGACTACACTTATCTAAGCTCGTTGCATCACCAAGATAAGCATTTATTTTTCTATAAACAAACTTTGGATAGAGATTATTACCATTTTTTAACACAAAGAAAAAGCTCGTTTCCAATGAGGAAGCCCTTTTTAAACCTCTATAATTATCAACCAACTGAACTAATTCTTTAGAAATCGGGATGATACGCTCTTTATTGCGTTTACCTAGCACTTTTATAGTTTCAGACTGAACATCAGTTTCTTTTATTCCGATTAATTCACTAAGCCGAATTCCAGTTTGATATAGCACCTCAAACATTAATCGATCGCGAACCCCTTCAAAATCTGTCCCGAAAAAGATATCTAATTTTTCAATTTGCAATTCAGACTCTTTAGCAAAGGAAGGTAAGCGTTTAGCATTTTTTGGGCCACTTATTTTAACTGTCGGATTAAGGGTGATAATTTCTTCTTTCTTCAGCCATTTAAAAAATGTTCTCAAGGAGGATATTTTACGGTTTACAGATTTATTCTCTAGGCCTTCTTCAATTAAATTAACCATCCACGAACGAATCAATGAATGTCTTACTTCTTTAAGCTCTGATTCATTCGAAATTTCGGCATGATTCAAAAATTGCTCAACATCTTTTTTATACGCAAGCACAGTGTGATCCGAGTAGCGTTTTTCCATTTGTAGATAACGGACAAATTCTTCGAGCAAAAAAAAAGGAGCCATAGGCTCCTTTACGTATCTTTTCAAAATTTGTTTCTTACATTTCTGCAGAACGCAATTTTTGAACGTAAGCTGCTTTAATTCTTCCTTGACGATTTGTAATCGATGGTTTTACAAACTCTTTACGACGACGTAATTCTTTCATAACGCCAGTTTTGTCGTATTTCTTTTTGTACTTTTTAAGAGCTCTTTCGATGTTTTCTCCTTCTTTTACTGGAATAATTAGCATATCTTGAATATTAGTTTTTTCTTTAATTGGGTTGCAAAGATATAATTAAAAAATTTATTCACAACACTTATTTCAAAATTTCTCTAGAAATTACCAATTTTTGAATTTCTGAAGTTCCTTCACCTATAACCATAAGGCGTGCGTCACGTAAAAACTTCTCCGCTGGATATTCTTTTGTATACCCATATCCACCCATAATCTGCATGGCTTCATTACCGCATTTTACAGCAACTTCACTCGCATAATACTTAGCATACGCACCTTGACGCGTTAACGGTTGTTTAGTATTTTTCAAGTAAGCCGCTTGAAAAGTTAACAATTCTGCTGCTTCCACTTCAGTGGCCATATCAGCTAATTTAAACCCAATTGCTTGGAATTGTGCGATTGGCTGACCAAACTGCTCTCTCTCTTTCGCATATTTAACTGCTGCTTCATATGCTCCACGAGCAACACCACAACTAAGTGCTGCAATTGAAATACGACCACCATCCAAAATCTGCATAGCTTGCTTGAAACCTTGACCAACTTGACCAATTACTTGGCTTTCATGAACGCGTACGTTGTCAAAAATCAATTCAGCTGTCTCACTTGCACGAACACCGAATTTGTCTTTGATTTTTACAGCAGAGAATCCAGGAGTACCTTTTTCAATAATGAACGCTGTAATTCCATTGCTATCCAATAACTCACCCGTTCTAACCAAAACTACAGCAACATCTCCTGATAAACCATGTGTAATCCAGTTTTTAGCTCCATTGATTACCCAATACTCTCCATCTTTTACTGCGGTAGTTTTCATACGCATTGCATCAGATCCAGTGTTTGGTTCAGTTAATCCCCAAGCACCGATAAACTCACCAGCAGCTAATTTAGGAAGGTATTTTTTCTTTTGCTCTTCGTTTCCATGGTAGTAGATATGCCCCGTACAAAGTGAATTGTGTGCCGCAACACTTAATCCAACACCACCACATACTTTACCTAATTCCATTAATGCAGTAGCATATTCAAAATAACCGAAACCTGATCCACCATATTCTTCTGGAATGTAGATTCCCAATAGGCCAAGCTCGCCCATTTTTTTCATGGTTTCAACTGGAAAAAACTCTTCTTCATCCCATTTATTCAAGTTTGGTCTGATTTCTTTCTCCGCAAAATCACGCACCATTTGCGTAATCATTTTCTGATTTTCGTTGTGTTCAAAATTCATTTTTCAGGTTGAATTTATTTTATTTTATTTTTTAAAAGCGCACTAAATTAACAATATTGTCTGAATGTTCTTTCAATTTTTCTTCTCCATTTAAAAAGTCCAATGAAACCAAGAAATTGAATCCTGCAACAACACCACCACATTTTGTAATTAAGTTTGCAGCTGCACTGGCAGAACCTCCAGTTGCCAACAAGTCATCATGAATCAATACACGTTGACCTTCAGCTAAAGCGTCAGTATGCATTTCGATCGTTGCACTACCATATTCCAAATCATAATCGTAACTAATTTTCTTGTAAGGTAATTTTCCTTGTTTACGAATTAAAATGAAAGGAACACCCAATTTTATCGCTAAAGGATAACCGAACAAAAAACCCCTACTTTCAATTCCTGCAACAGCTTCAATTTTTTGATCTTTGTAAATATTCACCAATTCGTCAATTACATCGCTTGACAAAACAGGATCCAACATAATCGTTGTAATATCTTTAAACATAATTCCCTCTTTAGGGAAATTAGGAACGTCACGAATTGTGCCTTTTAATCTTTCTTCTAGTGTCATGCTACAAAGATAAATAGGGTTTTAACTTTTCAAAGAGTTCTTCATCAATTAAAACAGATTCTTTAATTTCTCCAATTGATTTATACCCTCCTTTTTTGTCTCTTATTTTTATAATTGAGTTCGCTTTGTTCCAATCAAGATATGGATGTGATTTTAACTCCTCCACTTTGATCGAGTTCAATTTGATTTTTTGAACATCGTTGGCATTTACTTTTACATATTTTTCAATCGCTTGGTATTTGTCACTATCAAATTTCCAAACTTCCAAAAGCTGTTCTTTTTTTACAAACCCACCTAAACGCTCACGTTGTTTTAAGATATTCTTTGCAAAAAAACTTCCAATACCAGGGATGGACTCTAACTCTTCTTGAGTCGCTGAATTAAGCTCAACAAGAATCGTTTTCTTTTCTTCTTTCGTTGAACTTTTAAATTCATTATCATAAACTCGAGCTGGATAAACAGTTGAATCTTTAATCAGCGTATAAAGCGTTTCTGGAATTACAAAGATTTTCTTTAGTTGTTCGTTTGAATAAATTCCGCGATCTGTAAACTTCAAAACGACATTTGCCTGTTTCTCAGATAAACCTAATTTCATCCAATCTTCTTTTGAATAGTCGTTGGGATTAAACTTGGATACCGGTGCTTTGTAGCGATTTGACGATCGTTTTTGATATTTAAACGATCTTTGCTCAAATCTATTCTTACTGTTTTCTTTTAAATCCTGTATTTCTTCTGAACTAACAACATATTTCTGCTTTTCCTTTAATGACATGATAATTCTAGGAAGAAAAACCATTATTAAAGATATACCTATAAAAATGAATACACCTCTTTTGTTTCTTGCTGATATGTAAAAGGACTTACTTGTTTTCATTTCTGTTTACAAAGTAATACACAGGAATTCCTATTAATACTAGCACCAAACCCAGTCCCGCATTTTTTGTATCATAAATTAATAAATCGATACAAATTGCAGATGTCACTAAAATATAAATGATTGGAATGAAAGGATATCCAAAAGCTTTGTATGGACGTTCAGTATTAGGTTCTTTTTTGCGTAAAACAAAAATTCCTGCAATCGTCAGAATGTAAAAAAGAAGTGATGCAAAAGTTGAATAAACTAATAAATCACCATATCTTCCTGATAAACACAAGATACTAGCCCAAATACATTGAATCCACAATGCGATACTCGGTACATTGTTTTTATTCAATTGCTGTGCTCGTTTAAAGAACAAACCATCATTTGACATGGCATAGAAAAGTCGAGAACCAGCGAGTATTAAACCATTGTTACAGCCAAATGTCGAAATCATTATTAACAATGCCATGAGCGTAACACCAAAGCCACCAAACATTACTGAAGCAGCTGCCGCACCTACTCTATCCTGACTTGCGAACATAATTCCTTTTCCGATAACTGTAGGGTCGTTCGCATCTCCTGAAATTGGTAGCAAAGCAAGATAAGCAAGATTTGCAAGAATATAGATAACCGTTACAATTAAGGTTCCTAAAAATAGACTTCTTGGGATATTCTTTTTTGGGTCTTTGATTTCTGCAGCGATGAATGTTACATTGTTCCATGCGTCAGAAGAAAAAAGTGAATTAATAATCGTTGCACCCAAAGCACCCAATAAAGCGAATCCTGTTAACGAAGTCGTAAAATGTACATTCTTAAGATAAACACTTGTTTTAGTTGCTTCCCACATATGTTCAAAGTTCGAAGCAAAGGTATTTGATTTCAATCCGAATGCTAAACCAAGCACAATCAGCGCAAACAAAGCAAACAATTTTGCCGATGTAAAAATCAACTGAATGTATTTGCCACTTTGAACACCCCGCGAGTTAATGTAACTTAAAACAACAATACTTACTATGGCCAATAATTGAGCATATGTAATCGAAAACGAATCACTGACTTCTAGCATTTTTTCTGTCAAACCGGGAAAGAATACAGCCGTATAATTGGCAAAGGCAACTGCAACTGCAGCAATTACTCCCGTTTGAATAACTGTAAAAACTGTCCAGCCATAGAGAAAAGACATCATTTTTCCGTAGGCACGTTGGATATAAACGTATTGACCACCCGCATTTGGCATCATACCTGCCAATTCACCGTAGCTCAATGCGGCAAAAACAGTAATTAAACCCGTCAACAACCAAAGACATATTAACCATCCAGCTGATCCAACGTCGCGCGCCATTTGCGAAGTAACAATGAAGATTCCTGAACCTATCATTGAACCAGCAACGATACTTGTTGCATCGTAAAGGCCTAATGTTCTTTCGAGTTTATTTTCCATAATAAAACAAAAGTCCTGAATCAAAGACGCAGGACTATATTTTTGTTAAGAGTTTTTATTCTTCAATAGATTCTTGAGTAGGTTCCTCATCATGATGCGTTATAGCAGCATCAAGATTGTAGTGATTCAAGTTACTTTTTCTACGACCGTACAAGAAGTAAATAACAATTCCGATTGCTAACCAACTTAATGAAAGTAATTGAGCATCTAAACTAAGATTCCACATCAAATAAATATTGATTAGAATTCCTGCAATTGCAATAATTGGAAGAAATGGAACTTTAAATGATCGAGGTAAGTTCGGTTGTTTAACACGTAGAACCCAAACTGCAATACAAACCATCAAAAAGGCGAACAAAGTACCAAAACTAGTCATGTCAGCCAATTTGTTAATTGGTGTGAATGCTGCAACAACAGCAATTACTGCTCCTAAAATGTATAAATTACGCTGAGGAGTTCCAGTTGCTTGGTTCATTCTAGAAAATACTTTTGGCAATAAACCGTCTTTCGACATACCAAGGAAAATACGAGATTGTCCCATAATCATTACCATTAATACAGAAATTAACCCAATTGTAGCAGCAAACGTAATAATGTAACTTGCCCATTTTTGTCCAGCAATATCGAATGCGTAAGCAACTGGTGCTTTAATCGCATCTGGATAAGCTCCTTTTGGATCAAAATCTTGGTAATTCATCATACCTGTTAAGACCAAGGAAACAAGAATATATAAGAATGTACAAATCAACAATGAGGCTACGATTGCAAAAGGAACATCTTTCTTAGGATTAATTGCTTCACCTGCTTGGGTAGAAACTGCATCAAAACCAACATAGGCAAAGAAAATCGCGGCAGCTCCTGAAATCACCCCCGTAATACCGTAGGCTTCTGTAACACCGTTCTCACTTACAATTTTCTTTACTTCAGGGATAAATGGCGACCAATTTGCCATATTCACAAAGAATAATCCAGCAACAATGACAAACAATACAGCTGCAACTTTCAGAATAACGATGAAATTATTCGCTTTTGCGGCACCTTTTGTTCCTCTTACAAGAATTCCAACAACTAATAAAACAATTAAGAATGCTGGAAGGTTCATAGAAAATCCAGACCCAGTGTAACTTGCTGGATCAGTGGTTAGCCAATCGGGTAGCACGATTCCGAACATCTTGAGAAGCTTATTAAAATAGCCAGACCAGGAAACCGCGACAGTCATGGATCCCATGGCATATTCGAGAACGAGTCCCCAGCCAATAATCCAAGCCAAAATCTCACCAATTGTACCGTATGCATATGCATAAGCGGAACCTTCAACCGGTAAAACAGAAGCAAATTCTGAATAACACAATGCTGCAAAAACACATGCAATACCTGCAATAACAAAAGATAACGCCAAGGCTGGACCTGCGTGATAATAAGCACCAGTTCCAGTTAATACGAAAATTC
>JBDLVK010000008.1:0-68139 GCA_039804825.1 Bacteroidota bacterium | reverse complement strand
TCGGAGCCCATGCAGATTCTCTTGAAGCTTAACATTTATGACCATCAAGGAAGTCTCAGGCAGGCAATGGCGGGCTGCAACTCGAGCAATCGAGAAGAGATGATTTCAAACAGCAGATTACAGCGACTGTCGGCAACCTTAACCGTGTTTTCTGAAGCTTCAGAAAACCCAACTGCATGGGTTTGTTTTTACATTTGAAAATTTGAAGATTCAATAATTGGAGGATTTATTGATGTACTATTACATTATTTCGGCAGATTGAAATTTTACATCCTGATTCCATCACTTAAACTATTGATGAGGGTCGGAACAGAACTACGAAATGATCATGATTCACCTCTTCCAACAAAAATCCCACACCTTCCAAAAGTAATCACTTTGGTTCCAACAGTAATTCCAAATGTTCCATCAAAAATCACACGCGTTCCAACAAAATTCTGAACGTTCCAAAAAGATTCTCATGCATTCCAAGAGAAACCACACTCGTTCCAACAAAAAGCACGCACGTTCCAAAGTAATTCACACGCGTTCCAAAAGAAGTCATGTACATTCCAGAATAAATCACAAGGTTTCCAATTGGTGAAAAGGTGCTTCCCGATCATTTCATTGGAATTCCAAAAGAAGTTTAGTTGATTAAATCCTCAATCACAAAATCTTCACTTCCGTTCTACGGTTTTCTTGGTGCATGTCTTCCGGACAAGTCACGTTGTTTTTACACTTGTTAAGCAATTGCGTTTCTCCATATCCTTTTGCTGTAATGGATGATTTTTTTACGCCTTTTGAAATCAAATAATCAACACAACTTTGTGCACGCGCTTGAGATAATTTCATGTTGTATGCGTCACTTCCGCGCGCATCCGTGTGGGCACTCAACTCAATCGTTAAATCATTTTTCTTAATGAACTCAGCCAATTTATCCAATGCGATTTTACTTTCTGGACGCAAAGTAGATTTGTTCAAGTCATAGAATATGTTTTCCAATTTGAATTTTTCGCCTTTCACAATAGGAGGGAGACGCAGTTCCAAATCGATGACTTTGTCGTTTTCGTTTGTACTGTTGAAGGCTACATTGTCATCCAAAAAGCCTTTCTTCGCGGCATGTGCCCAATAGGATTTGTTACGATCCACTTTCATCGTTACCATTCCCAGTTCGTTGGTGATCATCGTCGTGTCCTTGTTGATGGCATAGTCGGTTACACTCGTTGTTGCATTCGGAATGATTTTCCCAGTTCGTGCTTCAACGACACGCAAATGAATTTGAATGGTCGTCGGTTTTAAAGCTAATTCACAGTAAAAAGTAGAATCCTTTTTGATTCCTTTTGTGGAAACCAAGGCTTCTTTCAACAAAATAAACTCCTCTTTTTGCGTGTAGATGCGGTAATCTTCATTTAAATTCAACTTTGAAGTGAACTGACCAAACTCATTGGAAAACAGCGAGTCCAATTGATTAGTCGTTTCGTTCTTAAGATAAACCACTTGATTTGCTAATGGTTCTTGTTCACGGTATTGCGCATAAACTATTCCGTTCAATTGAACGTGAATTGGACGCTTTTTATACGAATAAATGCGATCAATGTTGTCACCACGATTACTCGAAAGAAATCCTTTTAAACCGGTTGAATCGAGGATTAAGCCAAAATCATCGTGACTTGTATTAACTGGATATCCAAGATTTTTAACGCTTGTTCCACCTTGAATTTCTAAAGTAAATACATCCAAGCCACCTAAACCCAAATGACCATTTGAAGCGAAATACAAAGTGTTGTTTTGCACGAACGGAAATAATTCGTTTTGAGAAGTGTTGACCGTTGGACCAAGATTTACAGGTTCAGACCAATAGCCATTTTTCAATCGTGACACATAGATATCTGCTTCACCAAATCCACCAGTCTTATCGCTAACGAAATAAAGTGCTTGGTCGTTTTCAGCAAAGACTGCATGACCAGTATTGTATGCGTCTGAATTGTATTTAAACGGCGTTAATGCTGTCCATTCGCCATTTACGAATTGAGAGAAATACAGCGAAAGCATAATCGTTTCCTTGCCTTTCTGATTTCCAAGCGTATTTTTGGTAATAACCATCCAATCGCCTTTCGAATTAAAACTCACAGGACCGTCGTGTGCTTTTGAAAGGAAATTGCCTTTGAGTAATTCACTATTTGCGAGCGCTGAATCTGTTAAGAATTTGGCACTTTTTAAGTTAATGAAATAACTATCGTCCCAACCATAAGTTGGATGAATGGCTTTTGTATTTACTGATTTCGAAGCGTAAACAAGTCCATTGTTAAAGTATGCCGGAGCAAAGTCACCCATACCTGAATTGATTGCCAATTCCTTGATTGAATAAAAGGATGAATCTTCAAACAATTGTGCAAAAACATCTTCTTTGGATTTTAACTGTTTGAAAAAGGCATTGTTCGGAAACAAAATCGTGCTTTCGTGAATCAGCATATTGCTTGCATCATATTTTCCTGTATAACGAAGTGCTTGGATAAACAATTCGCGATCTTTTTCCGTTAAATGATTACTCGATTTTAAATGCTCAAATTGTGAACTTGCTTCTTTCATCTCAAAAAGCTGAAAGTGACAAATCGCTGCTCTACGAACAAATTCCCAGTCCGCTTCAGGTTTTGTTTTTCCGTTAAGGAATTTTGCACTGAGTTCATCGTACATTTCAACGCACAATGCATATTCCATTCTTCCAAAATGTTCTGCTGCCACTTTCGATTTGAGCTGACCAAACGCTTGAAAAACGAAGAGACTAAAAAGTACAATGATTGATTTTTGCATTTTAAAAATATCTTGGAGAGGTTAGAGCTTGTTTCTTTGGTTTGATGTCGTATTGCAACATGATTTCATGCGAGCCCGACTGATAGGAGCGCAATCCATTGATTGGAAAATCATAGACATACCCAACACTGAATGTTTGTTTGATGTTGTAAACGATGTTTACGCCCATGGCTTCATTGTAACGATACATCAAGCCTGTCCACAATTTATCGTACATCAGTAAACTTAGATTTGCATCAATGGTAATTGGCGCATTTGGCGTGTATTTGATTAATGTGGAAGGTTTCAATTTGAAAACAGAGTTTAAATCAAAGACATAACCAGCCGAAACGAAGAAGTGACGTTTTGTAATTTTTTCTAGAATATTGTTCACTTCAATTTTCGATTCAAACAAGCGCGGAACTGAGAATCCAACGTAATGTTTCTTCCCGTAATAATAGATTCCAGCCCCGATATTTGGTTTTGTTGTTGAGAATGAACTTCCGTAATACGGATCTGTTTGATCAATCACCGTTGAATTCGAAAAATCATAACCCATTGCATCAAATCCACCCGTGATTCCAACTGCCAATCGATCTTGTTTTTTGTTTAACTGAATACTTGAATTGACATCTAAATAAGCTGAAGTGCGCGTTCTACTTCCAATTTGATCATTGATTACATGTCCGCCAATTCCCATTGCCTTGTGAAGAATTGGAGCGTGGGCACTGAACCATTGCGACATAGGTGCGCCTTTGTAACCAACCCATTGAAAACGTGCAAGTGCAACCGCGCTTATTGCATCTCTACTTCCAGCATACGCTGGATTGAAATACAAGGGATTGTACATGTACAAGGACATTTGTTCATCTTGTTGACCAAAAGAAGAAAACGCTGAACTTAGAAAGAGTGCAATAATTAATTTTTTCATCGCAATAGATTTAATATTGAACATCGATATATCCTTTGTAAGTCGTGTTTTCACCTTCATTCAATTCGATAATGTAGAAATAGGTTCCAACGGGCACTTTTCCATCTTTTCCGTCGATTGTTGCACCACGATTCACTTGTCCGTTCCAATCGTTGTTGTATGGCGAAGAATAGTAAATCAAATTCCCCCAACGATTGAAGATTTGTACAACTGCTTTATCAAAGTTTTCAATTCCAGGAATCACCCAATTATCGTTGTGATTATCAAAATCAGGGGTAATTAGATCTGGAATAAACAAACAGTTTTTATTGTTTTCTACCAAAATGTAGGTTGAATCAACGCCTGCGCAACCATTCGTATCGATTACTGTAACCGTGTACCATCCAGTTTCTTCTAACGTTGTCGATTCGATTGTTGGATTTTGAATAGTGGAAGAAAATCCATTTGGACCATTCCAAACATACGATGATCCACCCGTAGCATAAAACGTTACGGGAGTTCCAGGACAAATCAAAGTATCACTTGGAGTTCCATTCGCGGGAACTACGGTGATTACTTTCACATAAATACTATCTTGACTCGAACAAGTTTCTACATCTGTTCCTGTAAGTACATACCAACCTTCATTGATTGCTGTAGCATTCGGAATGACAGGATTTGAAAGGGAAGAAGTAAAACCAACTGGTCCGTTCCAGATGTATGATGAAGCACCACTTGAACTCAAAGAAATAATGGCATTCAAACAGTAAACATCATTGTTGGCTGATGAGTTTAACGTTAGATTTGGAAGCGTTAATATTGAAATTAAAATTGAATCTTCACCTGAACAACCATTTGCATCAGTTCCCGATAAATAATAATAACCAGCCTGTTGATTCGTAGCATTTGTAAAGGAAATTGTGGCATTCGTAGAATTGAAACTAGTTGGTCCGCTCCATGAATAATTTGTTCCACCGGAAGCGATTAAATCAAAATCTGCATTCAAACAAATGGTAGAATCATCACCTGAGGCATCAATTTGAATGTTTGGAGGCGTTTGAATTGTAATAGTTTGGCAACTTGAAGGACCAGTACATCCAGCAGAAGTCGCAGTAACACAATAATTCCCAACATCCGATGAACTAGCGTTGTTGATTGCAAAAGCGTTTGAAGAAGACGTGAAACCATTTGGTCCTGTCCAATTGAATGTGGCTCCACTGTTAGAACTTGAAACACTAAAGTTCACCGTTCCTAAATCACAAGGTGTTGCATCATCAACTACTATAGTCGGCGCTGAAGGTGCTCCAGGATTAATAATGTTGAAAGGACCAAAGTTTCCAACACAACCGTTATCATCCGTGATTGCTAAATTATAAACGCCAGCAGGTAAACTTGAAACGGAGGCAGTTGTACCAATCGTCGTTCCTGATCCATTTGTCCACAGATAATCCAAGGTTCCAACTCCAGCGCCAACAGCTCCATTCAATGATCCAGTTGAAGCACCACAATTTGAATTCGTGCTTGTAGGATTAACAGTTAAGTTTGGAAGTGCATTTACAACTACAGAAGTTGTTGCTGAAGCTGTACATCCTAAACTTGTTCCTGTTACCGTATAGCTTGTTGTTGTGGTCGGACTAACAGTTAAACTTGCAGAAGTAGTTCCCGTATTCCATGAATAGGAACTTGCTCCGGTTGCTGTTAAAGAGGTCGAATTTCCTGTACAAATCGAAACACTTGAACCTTCTGCAATTGAAACGTTTGGCAAAGGATTTACTTGCACTGTTACGTCTAACATTTGTTTGTAGCCACACAACCCAGAAACTTCACAAAAATAAGATTGGGTTGTTCCAGGTGTTACAGTTACGGATTGTGTTGTTGCACCGTTGTGTTGCCATTCATAAGAGGTTGCACCTGCCGGAGCAGTTAAGGTAACACTTTGTCCTGCACAAATAGGGGCAACATTCGCAATATCTGGAAATTGAACGCCCGATTGGGCTGTAATGGTATAATTACAAATGTCACCGGCAAATCCATCAACCATCAAATAATAATTATTACCAATGGTTAAATTGTTTGCAGTGATTGTAAAACCAGTGCTATTTTCCATGAAGTTTGAAACGGGAACGAAATTCGTGCAGTTATTTCCTTCAAAAATTTGCATTTGAATTCCACCTGAAGGATAATTTCCCACCCAACAATCGAAAATTGACACATCCAATGTTGCTGAAGTTGATGAAGCCGTGAATTTGATCCAAGAGTTGTTGTTAATTGTCACGTCAAACGCCGGTGCTCCTGTTCCCCAAGATCCACCTTGACCAAAAATTCCTCCCGTGTTGATTCCATCTGGTTGATTCAAACCATTGATGTCTTCGTTGTTTCCACGCATGTTATCTGGACGGTCTGGCGTGTAGGCAGCACTCGTAGAAGCACTGTATCCATTGATGTCACAGATGTAAAGCGCATTTGCACAATTGTCATTTGTTGTGGTAGAAACACAAATACCGAACAATCCGGAAGCAGAACCGTAACCAAAATAACGCAAATACACGGTAGATCCTGGAGTTAATGAACTTGCTGAAATCATCGGCAATAAATCATTTGCAGTTCCTGGATAAAGGGTATGATCGTCTGAACAAGCTATTTGTGTAAGCGAACCACACGTTCCAGAATACAAAGCCATAACACCATCAGTAATTGCACCTGTACCAATGTTAGGTTCAGAAGTTACTTGAATACTTCCTGAAGACGGAACGGTAATTTTAAACCAAACATCTTTTGAAGTTGCTGAATATCCTCCTTGTTGAAGTCCTGAACCTCCAACACAACTTGAAGGAGTTGGTGCTGCAACTGTTGATGTGGCTCCAATGGTAGTAAACTGAGAATATACACAAGAAGCAGTTACGGTTGGTAATTGAATCGCTGAACATGGTTCATCATTTGTTGGGGCAGCTGTTGCAGTTCCAGTTACACAAATTTGGAATGTTCCCGGTGTTCCAACATAATAATCATAAACACGCACGTAATAGGTTTGTCCCGGAATAAGCCCAACCGCTGAAAGTTGTTCATCTTGCGAATTAAACGTGTTGTCTTGGCATGCCATTGCAGATAGCGTTGAGCATCCCGTACCTGAGTACAATTGAACAACAGGATCCATTGAACTTGTTGGGTGCACCGTAATTGTTTGAACGGCATTTGTAGCAACGAATTTATACCAAACGTCATCGTCAGCTGTTCCAGAACAACCTGTGTAGGATTGTGTTGCGCCAACTGTAGTACCTGCTGTATAAGAACAACTTGGATTAACTGAAAGTGTTACTGCTCCACCACATGCATCATTTGATGGCGCTACAGGTGGATTTGTGACGCAAATGGAAAATGTTCCAGAACCAGCTCCAGCAGCAAAATGGTAAACTCTTATTTTATAGGTGTTACCGATGGTTAATCCGGTTACATTTATTGTTTCTGCTAATCCTACACCGAAATCATTTTTACACGTGTTTGAAATCAAGGCGGCACAAGTTCCAGAAAACAATTGCACCACGGCATCAAAACTAGCACTTGGAGTAACAACAATTTGTTGAGATGTACCTGTAGCGACGAATTCATACCAAACATCATCATCGGCCATTCCTGTGCAGCCTGCAATCGATTGTGTAGCGCTCGCGCTTGTTCCAGCGGTTGTAATACATGAATTATTAACGGTCAAAGGAGTTGCTGTTGAACAATTGTCAGATTGTGCATAAAGAGCAAACGTGCTCAGAAAAGCAAGACAAAAAGAAAAATAGATTTTCATAAAAGAGTGGCTTAATTCTGGGTGAAATCAACTGGTTCCAAGGCGTATTTTAATAAAATAGCTTTTACATCAATGGGAGAGAATGGGCTCTCGTTTTCATTGCGTTCGTTGGATTTTTTTAATGAAAATCGAATTTGTCCTATTTGCTGGTCAATTTTGAAAATCACAGTACAATTTTCAATAAGAGGAACGAGCGATAATTCATTCAGAATTATTTCCTTGTTTGTTTCTGTCAGATTGCCATTAAAACTGTAAGTGCAATTTTGAGAATAAGCAAAACTCGAGAGAGAAAATGATAGCAATAGAATGAAGAGATTCTTCATAGCGTAGAGTCGATTATATTGAATAATTAATTGGTTTCAGTTGCCAAAAATACACTGAAAATCCAATTTATACAACTCTAAATTGTTGAATAGCGATAATTTAAAGTATTTTAAAAAAGTTAGCCAAGGAACCTTTGAACTAAATCGTTTTACAAGAATTGGGTATTGATAAATTATTTTTCGATTACTCCTAAACTATCTAATTCGTCAACAGAAATAGTAGGAGGGAAGGCGCCTTTTTTAATCTTTTCAATCGCAAAGTTGGCCGTTGTTTCAGCATCTTTTTTAGAAGAAAAACCTTGAATTCCTTGTATTGCTGGAATGTTTTTTTGGTCAATCATCAATTTGCCATCTTTCAAAATTTGATAACCAAAAGATTGATCTGGATTAACCGTTGTGATCACCTCATATTTTTCTTCGGAAGAAGCAGCATTTGTGTTTGCACTTGTTTCTTCACTGGTGGAATTTGAACTTGGTTGTGAACAAGCAAAAAGGAACAATAATACGATGCAAAATGAAATTGTCTTCATTACAATTTAATAATTTTTCCAGTTGATGTGGATTGATTGTCGGTATTGATTAATTTATAAATGTAATTTCCAGGTGCTAATTTTCCAATAGAAAGTTTCATTTCATTCGATGTATAGGTATATTCAATTTGTTCTGTTACGTCTTGACCAGAAATCGAGTATACGCGCAATAAAGATTGTTCCAAGTTTGAAATTTCACCTGTAATAATCGCTTCATTTACAGTTGGATTCGGAAAGCAACTTGAAGTAAACGTTGTTGTTTTTTCATCCAATCCAACAATTCCATAATACGCATAGAAATCATCTAAGAAAGTTCCATTATATCCTGTTCCCAAATAGGCGATTCCATCGATTACGAAGGCAACTGCATTTTTACGTGCTGGACCTGTTAAATCAGTACGTTGTACCCAGACATTTGCGAAGTAGTTGTATTCCCAAACGTCTTTTTTGTAGGTATAAGTATTGTCTTCACCTGTTGCGATGAAACCAGTTGGGAAAATTCCCCAAGATACAGCACCCGCTCTTGGTGTTCCCGGGAAATTTGCTTTTTGAATCCATGTGTCAGTGGATGGTACATACATCCAAAAATCATTTCTTAAAACGCCATCATCTCCAGTTCCTACATAACCTTCTGCGCCCATTGCAAAAGCAGTCGCTTGACGTCGTGCAGTCCCAGCAAAATCATTCAATTGGGTCCAAACATTGGTTGCTGGATCGTATTTATAAAAATCTTTTTTCAAGCCAGTAGCATCCTGTCCACCACCGACGTACGCAAAGCCATCAACTGCAAACTGAAATGCTTGTCTACGAGCACTTCCTAAGAAATCTGCTTTTTGAGACCAAGCTCCAGTTTCAGCATCATATTCCCAAGTGTCTTTGAAATAAGGATTCGTTTGTCCTTGGCCTAAACAGATGTACCCTTTCGTGCCAATTGAAAACGTTGAAGCTGAACCTCTGTCTAGACCATCGTTATTCGGGCCTCCGATAGAAGTTTCATTGTCCCAATCATTTTGTATTGGATTGTATGAATACATTTTACGTAAAAAACTGTATTCGTCTAATCCACCAACGATATAGCCTTCATTTTGGAGAACAAAAAATCCACAAACTGATTTTCCGGCGCCGTTTACTGAATCTTTTTGCTGCCAATAATCTTGTGCATGAGTTGCAAATGATAAGGTTGAAAATGCAACAAGTGTATAGATGATTTTTTTCATTCTTAGTAAAGCATAAGTTGTTGAGTGCCTAAAAGTGTTCCATGTTGATCCAAACAAGCTACAAGATAAATGCCGTTTGTTAGATTGAAACGATCCAATTTAATCTCTGACATTTCTTTGTATTCGATTGATTGTACACAGCGTCCGTCGGTTGTGAAAATTCGAATTGTTTCAATGTTTTTTGATTGACTTTGAAGTGTGAATGAACCTGTAGAAGGATTTGGATAGATTGAAAAGTCAACATTCTCCAATTCATTGATGCCTGCCATCAATTCTTGTTTAGGAGTGTATTCATACATAGATGCTTTTTTACCTGAAACACCTTTACCGGTACCTACATAAGCACGATTGTTTACAACAAACGAAACCGCATTTTTTCGTTCACTTCCTCCGTAGGTTGCTCGAACAAACCATTCGTTTAAATCAGGTTTGTATTCCCATAAATCGCTTAATACACCACCGTTTGAACCTAAGCAAACAAATCCACTGTTTCCAATTGAAAAAGTACTAGCTCCACCACGTTCCCAAGCAGGTAAATCAGCTATTTGTGACCAAGTATTTGTACCGCCATTGTATTTCCAGAAATCTTTTTTGAAAACGTCTTGGTTAGCACCTAAACCAACATAACCATAATACCCAACTGAGAATGATGACAATTGATAACGAACTCCTCCCGGGAAATTTGTGCGTTGTGTCCATTCATCAATACTTGGCTTATATTCCCAAAATTGACTCGTATAGGTATTTGGTCCTGTTTTTCCGCCACAGACATATCCTTTAGAATCAATATTAAATCCAGTAGCAAAGTAAACACCCAAGCCTCCAGAACCTGGAAAATCTGCTTTTTGTGTCCACATGTTAGTTGCAGGATTGTACTCCCAGAAATCATTCAATTTTGTACCCAATAGCGATTCATCGTTGTCGATACCAGTTCCAACATATCCTTTCGAATTAATTGCAAATGCAATTGCGTCACGACGAACAGAACCCGGTAAATTTGCTTTTTGAGTCCATGTGTCATTTGCAGGATTGTATTGCCAAAGATCGTTCAATACAACTTCAGCTGAATCAACTCCAGCACAAATGTAACCGTAATCACCAACGGCAAATGCAACTGCACGTTCACGTTTTAGGCCTGGGAAATCAGCTTTTTTTGTCCAAAAATTTTCAGTTTGACTTACCGCAATAAAGGGAATAATACCGATGAAAAGAAGAATGAATTGCTTCATAATTAATTATAAATTAGTTTACCAGTGTACACAACTTTATCCGAAGATGATATTTTGTAAATGTACATTCCGTTAATTTTTGAATTTCGATCAATTGTTAGTATTGGCGTTAAACCAATTCTTTTTTCGATAAGTTCTCCTTGAAGATTGTAGATTGAAAGTGAACAATCAGACAATTTAGAATAATCTGAAAGATTAAAAGCAAAAGTAACTTGATCTACAATTGGATTTGGATAGACATTGATATTGGATGCTTCAAGGGTTAATTCATTCACTCCAAGAGGATTGTAATTAAATTGCCAAAAGTCATTCATATTAATGCCATTAGTTCCAGTACCGAAATAACCTTTTCCTTCGACAGCAAAAGCAACAGGGAAACGACGTGAAGTTCCTGGGAATTCACCAACCAAACTCCAAGAATTTGATCCTGCGTTAAATTCCCATACTTGATCGGTAACTGTTGAAAGTCCACCGACATATCCACACGTTATATAACCTTTTCCATCAATAGCAAATGCAGAACTTCCATTTGTACAAAGTCCAGGGAAACTTGCTCTTGGAATCCATTCGTCTTGAGACGGCTTATATTCATAAAAATTGGTTCCAGATTTTACAAAACCACTCGCGTTTGTTCCATAAGAACAACTCCAACTATTCATGAAAATAGGAACCGGCGGTTTCATTGTCCAACTATCTGTTGAGGGATCATATTCCGCGAAACTATTTCCGGAATATACATATCCTTTGTTTTGAACAGAAAATCCTTGAGTATCTCCTGGGCTAAAGGGACAGCTTGCGATACTCGTCCAAGTATTGTTTACAGGGTTATAGCAATAAAATTCGCCATTTAAAGCTGATCCACCACCTACATAACCTCGAGTTTCAGTTCCAAAAGCTACCGCCCCGTGTTCGTTCATCGGAAAATCAGCTTTTTGAGTCCAAGAATCTGAAGCTGGATCATATTGCCACCAATCTTTGTAGGAAATGTCAACTCCAGTGCCATTCATGTGTCCAGTCCCAATGTAACCTTTGTTTCCAATAGCGATTCCGACCGCTCTGTGACGACCGGTGCCTCCAAAACTAGCTTTCTGAAACCATGGTTGTGCTTTTGTAACAAAACCTCCTAGGATAAAAAACACGAAAAGAATAAGTCTTATTATCATTAATTGGCAATTATTAGTTGTCCTGTTTTTACAGTCATGTTATCAAATTCTATTGAATAAACATAGATTCCATTTTTCAATTGGTCTGTTTTTATTTTACAATAATTCGATGTAATTGCTTGATTGATTTGCTCTTTTCCATCTAAAGAAATCAGGCGAATTGTCATTTTATCCATGTCTTGGGTATTTAATGCACCTTTAAAATCAAAAACACAGTAATCTGAACATGGATTAGGGAAAATAGATAGTTGAATATCCTCCAGTTTATTCTCCAAAATTGAAAGATTTCGGTCAAACATCCAGAAATCTTTCATATTTGTTCCATTTGTTCCTGTTCCAACATAGGCACGATTGCCAATAGCAAACCCAACTAAGTAGCGTCTTGCTGTACCGGCGAAATCTTCGATTTGAGTCCATGTTTCTGTTGCAGGATTATATTCCCAAAAATCTGGATAATTATTACCACTAGAATAATCATCACCTGTTCCAATATAACCTTTGCCATTCACTGCAAAACCACATGCTTCTTGGCGTGTTACTGGTCCGACCATTGCTTTTGGAATCCATTGATTTAATGAAGGATTAAATTGATAAAAATCATTTGTTGAGCCACTATTAGAATCACCGGTACCTAAATAACCATAATCTCCAATAGCAAAAGCGACTGCGGATGTGCGAGCAATTCCAGGGAAATTAGCTCTTGCAATCCATTGATTGGTAGTTGGATTGTATTCGTAAAAATCTGTTGAATATCCAGATGTTGTTTGTCCGGTCCCACAATAACCTTTTCCATTGATAGAAAAACTAACAGCTCCACGACGAGAAGCACCTGGTAGGTCAGCGATTTGTGTCCAATTGTTCGTTATTGGATCATATTCATAAAAGTGTTTTGAATAACTCCCATCCACTTTTCTTCCAGTTCCAACATAGGCTTTATTTGCTACTACAAAAGCTGTTGCATGAAAACACTTTCCGTCTGGAAAATTTGCAACTTGACTCCAAGAATTCGAAGCTGGATCGTATTTCCAAAAATCTTCGTATTCAACATCCACAACAGAATTGATGTGGCCCAAACCAATGTAGCCATCAGTGCCAATTGAAAATCCTGTTGCTCTGTGGCGCGCATCACCTGGAAAATCAAATTTTTGATACCATGGATTTGCAAATGAAATCAAGCCAAAAGCGGAGAATAAAAATGAAATTGCTATTTTCATTCGTTAATCATTAATTTTTTAGAAAATTTTAATTCATCTTTTGAGAAAATAAGCGTGTATAAACCACTTTCTAATTCTTCAACTGAAATTTTTTCACCTTTGAAATTGGATATAGATTTTACAATTTTACCTGTAACATCAATCAATTCAACTTTTCCTTCAAAACCTGTTATGGAAATAGATTCAGATGCTGGGTTTGGACTCACAACAACATGTTCATTGTCAAGTTCAGTTTGTCCTAAGTAATTTGCATCGATGTTCAAGGTATATTCACCACTTTCATTTCCCCATCCTTCAACGATAATGTAACACAATCCCAATCCTTGAGTATTAAAGGTTAATTCAGAGGATGTACCACACGATTCTTCGTCATCATTAAATGCAATAATATTTCCTGCTGCATCTACAACACTTAAAAATGTGTCAAACGTTGAACCGCATAGTGAAACATTTACACTTTGCATCATTGGTGATGGATTGAATTCGTAATAAATGTCTGGTGAATTATAGACCAAATTTTGATTTGAATAACAGAATGAATTATCTCTTGTATCTGTATAAGGTAAAGAAGAAACAGGAATTGCATCTGAAATCTGATCACCCACGTATCCAGAACAATCTATACCGTTTCCAATTGTAATTGAAAAATCCATGACTGAACCCCATGTGAAATTTGCACAAGGATTTAAAGGTAAAGTACCTGCTTCTTGCTGTGTTACGCGCATTCTAGTCGTTCCATTTTGAGCACCTGCTGGAACTGTAAAATTAAATGTAGACAGGGGAGTAGGTGGTATTCCTGACCAGGTTCCAATAATTTCACTGACATCAAAGGTTCCACTCTGATCAAAATCAATCCATGCTGTACCAGCTCCGTTATAATTGCCGCCGCAAGTACTAAATTGAACATAAGCGGTGTAAGGTGAGCCTGCGTTCAAAGTTGTTCCAAGTGCCGTTAAATCTTGTAATCCAATTACACCAGGACAACCAGTAAAATTGATTGAGCCAACCACGCCTGTTAAAGAAACAGAACCTACATTCGAATCAGCAGTGCTCGAAGGTCCAACAGCTGTACAATATTGAGCTTGTGAAAAAGATGCAATTAAAGCACCAAATAAAAATGTTGTTATTTTTTGCATAGTAATAGTAACTTGTCGCTAATGTAAAGATAATATTAATCTTATATTAACATTGCAGACGATAAATGTGTTAAAAATGATGCATTCGAACTAAAGAAAAATGAAAATAAAAAAAGCGACTGAATTTCTTCAATCGCTTTCTAACTGTTAAGGTTTGTGTTTAGATTTTGCTAAACATTTTTCTGGATGATCCTACTTGTATAAAATAAAAACCAGCTTTTAAATTACTTACATCAATTGTTTGAAGTCCATTATTTACTTTTTTCGTAAATAACTGTTCTCCCATAAGGTTGTAAATGACGATATCACCACTCACAAGCATATTAATAGTCAATGTACTTGAAGTAGGATTTGGATAAATCTGCAGTTCATCATTTGCCAATTCTTCAACTCCCAAACCACATCCAGGTAAATAAGCTTTTCCTGGAGATCCATCAGGGCAACCAGCAAACCAATTCGTTGCTTCACACATTAAACCCGTTGTACTCAATAATTCCAATGTTTTTCCATTGCCATCAGGTTCAGTGGTCCATGGTGCACTATTTTGATAATTCACTGAGAATTGATTAATACCTAAATCGTTGTAAAGTATAATTCCGTCTGAACCACCAAGTGAGATTAATGAAGGTCCAACAACGTTCAATACATTTGGATGTATTGCATGGAAAAGGGCAGTGTCTTTGGCAATAACTAAATATCCATTTGCAGGAAGAATTGTACCAATTGGCAAAACATAATAACCTGTTATTCCACCATCACTCATTGTCCAACTAGAAAGGTCAATATCAGTTGTGGAAGTCGAATGGATTTCAAACCAATCACCAGCATCTGAAGTGGTAATTGATTTGTAGTTAATTTCGGAAACAATAATTGTTGAATCACAAGGGAAATATGCTTCACCTGGTGATCCTGCAACACAACCTGCGAACCAAGCATTTGGATCATTTTGCCCTTGATTGTTTCCTTCAAATTCGATTGAACGCCCATAGCCATTTGTTCCTAAAGGCCATGGTGAACTTGTAGAATAAGTGATTTCCGTTAAAATGAAATCATTTGCTTTTTTAATATACAAGGTTTGACCTGCATTTTTTAAAGAGAAACCTAAGTTTCCAATGTAATTTGTAATAGATGGATATTGCGCATGGAAAAGTGAAGTATCTTCCACAACAACTAATCTACCATCTGCTGGAATGATTGTTTGTAGCGGGAATGTATAAACATGGAAGTAATTTGTATCTTCTATTGTCATTCCGCTTAAATCCAATGGAACAGTTAGTTTATTATGAATTTCAATCCAATCACCACCGTCAATTGAATTTTCTGGATTTGGCATAAGTTCAGAAATTTCCAATGGATTTGTCTCAGTTGACCCCGTAAACCATGCTGTAAATCCAGCATTAATTGTTGGAGTAATGTTTAAAACTTGATTTGGGTTGTTTGCTGGAAATAGTGAGTTCGGACTCCAGTGATCGAATGTGTATCCAGGATTTGCGATTGCGGTGATTTTAACTGGAACCCCTTTAAAATAAACACCATTCCACGGATATTCCTGTTCACTTGGCTCAATTGTAGAAATATGTATTCTTCCGGCACCAGCAGGTTGAACATCCAAATCAAATGTAACTTGACCTGTTAATGCAAAATGCGATTGAACAACGTTTCTGGCACCAGTTATACGGTTGTTGTTCCAAGTTTGCATATTCGTCATTGTGTTCAAGAAATTTGTCATATTTCCACTCCAACGTGTATGATGTCTTGGAATCCAAGGTGCAACTTCGTTAATCATCGTATTTCCCGTATTAACTACTTTATTTTGTTGCCAAATTGTATTTATTAAATCCGCATATCTGTCGATGAAGTAGGTTCTGAATTGCTGATTTGCCAACAATTTTCCAGTGATTACATCCATATGAATAAATGCATCATTTGTTGCTTGAACTAGGAAATTGTCGTTTGCTGTAGCGCCATACAATCCATATCCAAAATCCATATCCATTAACAACATTTTCCATTTTTCTCCTGGAACATTCCAGTATTTGATGTTGTTCGCTTGACCATTACTCCAGTCACCATTTCCATAATAAGTTTCAGTAATAATGTAATCAGCATAATTTTCTAAATCGATCAAAGAATCTGCTAAAGGAAAAAATGTTGGACTTGCTGGGTCAGCAGCCGCAATCGCATTGTACATTGGCCAGAAATTATCCATTGTGCCATCATTCGCTTCGAAAGCCATGTAATTTTCTGTTAATACTGAAACACTATCGGCATTAAACCCAGTATTGCTTTCAATGTAATCATTGTTCAATGTTTCACGCAATTCATATTCACCAAAATATTCACCGTTCAAGAATACAATAGTTGGCGAGTATCCCATGTACATTGTATGGGTGTTTTTTGTTAAACGTTGCATAAATGCATCACGCATTCTTGAACCATTGTAATCGTTACCACCATTTCTCAAGTTGAAATCTTTGTATTTTGTAACATACGGTTTATCAGGGATAAGGGCATAATTGATTTTCGACATTCCATAGTCATCACGACATTTTACTCGGAAACTTTTTTGAGGTTGAGCACGTGACCAACCACCATGGATTTTTAAACCAATAGCACCTTCAAATTTTTGAGTACTATCTGTTGAAATGTACTCAATGTATGAATATCTCTCCCAATCTTCCCAGAAATTAGCTCCAAAATAAGGATAGTTTGTGTTGTAATCTGGCGGACCTAAAACATAAATTCCAGTGTTTACATCATAGAGATTTAATGAATCTGTTGATATTGAAATAACAGGCAATCCAATATAAGCCTCATTGATGATGTAGCTATTTTTTTCTGTTAAACTTGGTAGAGCAGTTCCTGCAGGGTCGAAACAACGAGCAGCTAATACTTTGGTTGCAGGAACTGTAATTGGTCCTGTGTAAAGAGGGGATGTAGCAGTTGGAATACTTCCGTTTAAGGTATAACGTATTTCAGCTCCAACTTGATTGGAAGTTAAAGTTACTGTTTGTGCAGAAGCATATATCCCTGCAGGAACCGAATAAATTGGTTTTTCTAACATTAGAGCAAAACAATTTACTGAATTACTTGTCCCCGGTGTTGGGTTAGGGCTAATACACCAACTTGTACCGTTATTATTACTTGAATGGTCAACTGGTATCTGCGTAAGTGTGAATTGTTCTATTAGCGTATTTGTAGGGTCTGCAAGTGTTAAAACATCACCAGTAGAGAGTGTGAAGTTTGTATGCCATGCTGTAGGAGGTATTAAATTCATCCAAGGCAAAGTAGCTGAGAAATACGTGTTTGTTGTGTTCAAACCTACTGCTAGGTATGCATTTCCAGTTAAATCTGTTGATGTAGCCGTAATATTATGATTTTGAATTGAGAGCACATTTTCACCTGTCACCAAAACTCCCGCTAACGCCGATAAATTGATTTCGAACTGGTTTGTCGCCATACCTTGGTAAACCAAAGCTTCGTGACTTGATGCTGCAAATGCATTGAAAACTGGTGGAGTACCAACTGTTCCAATGTTCGCTCTTGCGATTTCAACACCATTGATATAAGCAACAAAACCGTCATCATAATCCATGAATAAAACGAGACGTTCTATTTCTGCTGGATTCGTAATATTAAAGGTTTTACGGGCATATACACTTGTGCATGTTCCAACTGTTGTACCATCATCACCATCGCCGAATCCAATTCCTCCAATACCCGACAACCAACCTGTAAGTGTTGTCCCTGGTATTCTCCAAGAAGATGCAGGTTCTGATGTTGGAACAATGTATTGCCAAGTATCATTTGCTGAAATGATTGTTTCGTAATGATCAATGGTTGGAATTCTATTTTTCCCGCTGGCAAAAATCAATTTATGCTCACCAGGAAGTAACGAATAAGAAGGCATGGTCCATTGGTATTGATTGGCATTTTTACCTACTACGTAACCGTTTAAATCGACTGCAGTAGCACCATCGTTTCTAATTTCAAACCAATCATCATATTCATTGTCTTCATCAACAATTGTACTGATATTGGATTGCGAAACCTCACTTAAACGTATTTGAGCGTTTAGTGAAGTTGACAAAAATAAAGCGCTTACTGAAGCAAGTAGTATTTTCTTTTTCATTTCTATGAATTTGAGTAGGTGGCTTTCAAGAAGGAACTAAATTACAACATATTACGAAAAACTTAATTTGAATTTAATAAATGAGTAATTTTAAGTTAATCAGTAAATGCATTAATGTTGTTTTATTTTTATCAAAGTTGTAGTTTGAATAATATCTTCAAGACTAGAGATCAAATTGTTTACCTCCTCTTTTTTATTAAATACTTGAAAAGAAAAGCGGATGTAACAATCGTTTCCATGTCGCATTATTGGAATTTCAATTTTATATTGATTAAATAACAAGCGTTGCAGTTTTTCTGGTTCATCGGTATGAATTTTGGCTGAACACAATTGACCGAAAAATTCCGTTGTCAGTGGTGCAAGTGGTTCTGCTTTCAACAATTCAAAAAATTTCGGCGCGATTTCAATCAATTGTTTTCGACACTCTTCCGTTTTTTCTTTCCAATTGTATTTCTGCATAAATTCAATTGCTTTAGGTATCGTTAAATAGGCTGAGAAATCGCGAGTTCCATTGAATTGATGATAATCGAAAAATTGAGAATTAGAAGGAGCTGCACTTTTGTATCCCCAAGAAATGATTAAAGGATCTAGTTCTTTTTGAAAATTAGGATGAACATGCAAAAATGAAGAACCTTTTGGTGTCATCATCCACTTGTGACAAGCCCCTGTGTAAAAATCTGCCTTTAATTCGGATAAATTCAAGTCAATATGAGCAGGGACATGCGCACCGTCAACAATTGTGATCAGTCCACGTTGTTTTGCTTCCTCACAAATTTCTTTAACCGGTAAAATCAATCCTGTGCTACTTGTTATTTGCGAAATAAAAACAACTTTTGTTTTATGTGAGTATCCTTGCCAAAATTCAAGTAAGAAAGATTCCTTTGATTGAATTGGAAGCGATATTTTTTGCTGAATATAAGATGCACCCTGTTTTTCACAATAGTAATTCCATGTTCGATCCATGGCACCATATTCCAGCGTTGTGCTCAGAATTTCATCACCTTGAATTAGTTTAAGATTTTTTGCAATAATGTTAATTGCATACGTCGGATTTGGAACAAATACCAAATTTTCATGATTGCAAGAAATAAATTCAGCTAAAGCAATTCGTGCCTCATTGATATAACGATAACCATCAACTGTAATAAACTGAACAGGTTCATTTTCTAATAACAATTGCCATTTGACATAGTCATCAAATACTTCTTTTGGGGTAGCACCAAAGGAGCCAAAATTCAAAAAAGTGATGTCGTCGCGCAATAAAAAAAGTTCTTTCATAGGATAAATTCGTTCTTCCTTTCAATGATACAAATTAATTTCATTAATTTCGTTCAGCTTTTAGCTAATATGTTATTGTTATACACATAGAACTACTACAAATGAAATTGAAAACACTCTCCTTCTCAGTTTTGTTAAGCATGTTTGCTTACAATTCGGTCAATGCCCAGGATTCAATTGTGAAAGCAGCAATTCTGGATGATGGTTCACAAAATGCGGAAAAATCCTATAACCAAGGAATTCAGCATTTCGCCTCAAAAAACTTCAAAGAAGCTTTAACGGATTTTAATGCAGCCATTGCGATAAAACCCGATTTTGATAAGGCGTATTACAATCGCGGTAACACCAAAATGGAATTAAATGATTTGCAAGGTGCTCTTGCAGATTTTAATATGGCATTGAATATCAGTCAACAAAGTGATTATTTTTTCGGTCGCGCACAAGTGAAATATGCCACATCAGACAAAGCAGGTGCAGAACAAGATTATTCGAAAGCAATTGAATTGAATACTGGATATTCTCAAGCGTTTTATTACCGTGGCGTGATTAAGTTTGAGAACAGGGATTACAATGGAGCTATTGCAGATTTTACAGAAGCAATTAAGTTCAATAATGAATATGCTTATGCCTACAATGATCGTGGAAGTGCAAAACGCCAATTAGAAGATTTCGATGGTGCGATTGCAGATTATAAAAAAGCACTCATAATTTCCCCAAACATGCCGTTTACCCTAAATAACATGGCAAGTGTGTACCGTAAAAAAGGGAAATACAAAGAGGCAATTGAGAATTACACCGCTGCAATTAAGTTGAAAGGTGATTATTATATTGCTTACACAAACAGAGGAAGCGCAAAATTAGATGCAGGTGATTTTAAAGGAGCGCTTGAGGATTTTTCGAAGGCGATTCAATTAAAAGCTGATTATGCATTTGCTTACAATAATCGGGCAGTCGCAAAATACAAATTGAAAGATTATAAAGGTAGTGTAGAGGATTGCACAAAAGCAATAGAAATAGAACCTACAAATGGTTATGCCTACTTAAATCGTGGTATTGCAAAAGAAATGTTGCGCGATGAAGAAGGCTCATGTAAGGATTGGTTAAAAGCAGAAGAGTTAGGTGTTGAAACTGCTAAAAATTACAATGGTTCTTGTAAATAACGAAAGTGTCAATTAAAGAATTTTAAAGATGAAAACTAATTTCTCACACGCAATTAAAATGACTTTTGCATTGATGCTTTTAATGATGGCATCGACGGCTTTTGGTCAAAATATAGAATTCACAAAAGAATTTTTCAAAGAGGATAAAGAAGGGTTAAAAAAAGCTAAAGACAACATTGAACTTGGTGATACTTACTACAATCAGGGAACAATCTTTTTCAAGCAAGCAATTGACCCATATATAGCTGCTAACTCATTTAATCCGAATAATGCCTTGTTGAATTTTAAAATTGGACAATGCTATTTGTATTCTAATTTTAAATTGAAAGCTATTCCTTTTTTGGAAAAAGCGAAAAGTCTTAACCCTTCAGTTGATCCGACATTGAATTTTTATTTGGGAAGGGCTTACCATCTGGATATGCAATGGGACAAAGCTATTGCAGAATTTAGTGTATTCCAAAAAATCGGGAATTCAGGCGGTGACCCAGAATTGATGGCTATTGCTGCAAAATCGATCAATGAATGTTATGTAGGAAAAGAACTTTCGCAAAAACCAATTCGTGTTTTCATCGATAATCTTGGAAAAGAAGTTAATTCTCAGTTCACAGATTATGGTCCCGTGATTTCGGCGGATGAGTCTGTATTATTATTTACTTCTCGACGTCCTAATACAGTTGGCGGGAGAATCGATCCAGGTTTAAATGAATATTTCGAAGATATTTACATTTCATACAAACAAGCAGATGGTAAATGGTCCTCAGCTTCGAATATGAGAGAACCGGTAAATACAGACGACCATGATGCGAATTCTGGTTTGTCTGCAGACGGGACAAAATTTTTAATCTACATTGGTAAAAACAACGGTGATTTGTATGAATCTGAATTGCTTGGCGATAAATGGTCAAAACCAGAAGCTATGAACAAAAATATAAATACGGATAAATACCATGAATCTTCTGCATGTTATTCACCAGATGGAAATTCCGTTTATTTCGTAAGTGACAAACCAGATGGATTCGGAAGTCGCGATATTTGGTTTTCTCATAAAGATGAAAAAGGTAAATGGGGCAAAGCTGAGAATTTAGGTCCAACGGTGAATACAAAATACGGTGAAGAAGGTGTGTTTATTCATCCAGATGGGAAAACTTTGTACTTCAGTTCTCAAGGCCACAAAGGAATGGGTGGATATGACATTTTTAAAACCATTTACAATGATTCTACAAAAACGTGGTCAACACCAGAGAATATTGGATATCCAGTAAATACGCCAGATGATGATGTCTTTTTTGTTGTTTCTGCCAGCGGGCGACACGGTTACTACACGTCTTTTAATCCAAATGGTTTTGGTGAAAAAGATTTGTACATGGTAACTTTCTTAGGTCTTGAGAAACCAATGATCATGAACAATGAAGATAATTTGATTGCTTCACAAGCAGCGCCTGTTAAAGAAACAGTTGTGGCCCCGATTGTTGAAATTAAAGAAGCACAATTGACTATTTTAAAAGGTGTAATTACCGATGCATTGACGAACAAACCATTGGATGCAACGATTGAAATTATCGATAACCAAATGAATCAAGTGATAGCGACCTTCACTTCGAATAGTACAACAGGAAAATACTTGGTTTCATTACCAGCAGGTAAAAACTATGGTATTGCCGTGAAAAAAGAAGGTTACTTGTTCCATTCTGAGAATTTTGATATTCCAGCAGCATCGGCTTTCCAAGAAGTGACTAAAGATGTTGAACTAAAAGGAATCGTTGTTGGAAGCAAAATCATTTTGAAAAATATCTTCTTTGATTTTGATAAAGCAACCTTACGCCCAGAATCCACAAACGAATTACAACGTTTGACAAAATTATTGACGGATGTTCCAACCTTAAAAATTGAAATATCAGGCCATACGGATTCGAAAGGAGCGAATGATTACAACTTGAAATTATCTGATAACCGTGCAAAAGCTGTTGTCGATTACTTAATAAAAGCTGGAATTTCGGCAGATCGATTAACTTACAAAGGTTATGGTGAAGACCAACCAATTTCAACAAATGATACAGATGCAGGACGTCAACTAAACAGAAGAACAGAGTTTAAGATTATAAGCATGTAAGATAAATTGATTGATAAAATAAAAGGCTTTGACTATTCAAAGCCTTTTTTTATGCCTACATTCGTTCAAGGTAAATTCCTATGTAACAATTGTGACGTTCTAAAAATGATTAAAAAGCCAATTTTACACGTAAAATAAATAAATGGAAATAATAGGTTACTTTTTAGCTGTTTTGGTTGGAATCTCATTGGGATTAGTGGGTAGCGGAGGATCAATTCTAACCGTGCCAATTCTTGTTTTAATCATGGGGATTGAACCCAATATCGCAACAGCCTATTCATTATTTATCGTAGGTACAACTGCATTCGTTGGTGGAGTTAAAAGTATTTTAGAGAAAAGAGTTGAATTCAAAACCACCTTAATTTTTGGTGTTCCTTCTATCATTTCAGTTTATTTTACACGAGGTTATATTCTGCCGCAAATTCCTGATTCAGTTTTTACCATTGCTGGCTTCGAAGTGACTAAATCTATTCTTTTAATGGTTCTGTTCGCCATTGTTATGTTAGCAGCATCAATCTCTATGATTAAACCTATGCGGAAGGATTTGGAGTTGGATTTTATTCCTCCAGTTAATTATACATTGATTTTTTTACAAAGTATTTTGATTGGTTTTATTACTGGATTGGTAGGAGCAGGGGGGGGCTTTTTAATAATTCCAGCACTAATACTATTTGCACATATTCCTATGAAGCGAGCGGTTGGAACCTCACTGTTAATTATAACAACAAACTCTGCCATTGGTTTTTTAAGCGCAATAAAAGCAAATTATACGATAGATTGGAATTTATTAACTTTCTTCACATTTTCTTCAGTGATTGGAATTTTCTTAGGTTTTATATTGGCGAAAAAAATACCAGGAGAAAAGTTGAAAAGAGGTTTTGGTTGGTTAGTTATGATTATGGGTATTTATATTATCATAGATAATCTTTTTTTGAAAAAATAAAAGAAAAAGATAAAAACTCATTTTCATTGTCCATTAAAAAAAATACTCGAAATTTGTTTAGAATTATTCTTTTTAGATAACACATACACATGACAATAGAACAAATATACACAGGTTGTTTAGCGCAAGGTGCGTATTACATTACATCAAACGGAGAAGCGGCAATTATTGATCCATTAAGAGAAATTGAACCGTACATTGAACGAGCAAAAAAAGATAACGTAAAAATCAAGTACATTTTTGAAACGCATTTTCACGCAGATTTTGTGAGCGGTCACATTGATTTGGCAAAAGCTACTGGTGCGACTATTATTTATGGACCGAATGCCGCTCCAACCTACGATGTTCACATTGCGACCGACGGAGAACTTTTGAAATTAGGAGACATTTCGTTTAAAATTCTTCATACACCAGGTCACACGATGGAAAGTACCTGTTTTCTATTAATTGATGAAAATGGAAAAGATCATGCATTGTTCTCTGGAGATACATTGTTTATTGGCGATGTCGGACGTCCTGATTTAGCTCAAAAAGCTGCATCAATGACACAAGAGCAATTAGCAGGAACTTTATTTCATTCGTTGCGCGATAAAGTAATGACCTTAGCGGATGATGTGATTGTTTATCCAGCACATGGAGCTGGCTCTTCCTGTGGTAAAAATATGAGTAAGGAAACGGTTAGTACAATTGGTGAACAAAAGACTAAGAATTATGCCTTGCGAGCTGATATGACAGAAGAAGAATTCATTAAAGAAGTAACGGATGGTTTGTTGCCTCCTCCAGGGTATTTTGGAATGAATGTAATGATGAACAAAACAGGTTATGACAATATTGGCGAAGTAATGCAACGAGCAAATAAAGCGTTGTCAAGTAATGCTTTTGAAGCTGCAGCGAACGAAACAGGTGCAGTTGTTCTCGATACTCGAAATGCACAAGTTTTCTCAGAAGGATTTATTCCAAATAGTATTAACATTGGACTGGATGGGCAATTTGCTCCATGGGTCGGTGCTTTAATTACTGATATTAAACAAGAGATTTTATTAGTAACTGATCTTGGAAAAGAAGAAGAGACAATTAAACGTTTGGCAAGAGTTGGATATGACCATGTCATAGGATTCTTAGAAGGTGGTTTTGAGGCATGGAAAAATGCGGGAAATGAAATTGACACTGTTACACGAATTTCAGCTGATGAATTTGCAAATCGATTTAAAACTTCACCTTTGGTTATCGATGTTCGTAAACCAGGAGAATTTGCAGCAGAACATGTTGATGGAGCTAAAAGTATTCCTTTGGATTTTATCAATGAAGACATGGCTCAATTTCCAAAAGATGAGCAGTTTATCATGCATTGTGCTGGAGGTTATAGAAGTATGATTGCAGCCTCAATTTTAAAATCTCGTGGTTACGATAATTTCATTGAAGTGTTTGGAGGTTTTTCAGCAATTTCTAAAACGGATGTTCCAACAACAGATTATGTTTGTCCTTCAACACTTAGAAAAGCATAAGTTGATAAAAAATAATAGTGAAAGGTCTCAAATTTTGAGGCCTTTTTTATTGATAAAAATTACTGGATTTCCTGCTTAAAATCATGTTTTGAAACAGTTAACTTTTTTAAAATTGTAATTAAAACCAATTGTTATGACTGAATACACGATTACAAAAGAAATCATTCGAGGAAAATTGAAACCACGTGCGAAAGAATCTCACAAAGGGGATTTTGGACATGCATTAATTATTGCAGGTGGGAAAGGGAAAATTGGATCTGCAGTGCTTGCAACAAGGGCGTGTTTAAGAAGTGGAGTAGGATTGTTGACAACTCATATTCCAGCATGCGGCGAATCAGTGCTTCAAACTGCTATTCCGGAAGCCATGATTAGCGTTGATTCAAATGATAAATTGTTTTCAGATAATATTGGAAATTTTCATTTTAAAACAATTGCTTTTGGTCCAGGATTAGGAACGGCGATTGCAACTCAAAAAGCGATTCATCATTTATTGAAAGTAGAAAAAATACCGATGGTGATTGATGCTGATGGGCTAAATTGTATTGCTTTAAACAAGGAATGGTTTAATTTGATTCCAGAAAATTCAATTTTAACGCCACACCCAGGTGAATTTGAACGTTTGGTAGGTCATTGGGAAACTTTAGAACAACGCACAGAATTGCAAATTGAATTTGCCAAACGATTGAAGTCAGTGGTAATTGTAAAAGGTGGTCCAACATACATAGCTACTCAAGACGGCAGTTTGTATATAAATACAACAGGTAATCCAGGAATGGCAAAAGGTGGGAGCGGAGATGCGTTAACTGGAATGATTACCGCTTTTTTGTCCCAAAACTATAGTGCTTTGGACGCGGCTATTCTAGGTGTTTATATTCATGGATTGGCAGGGGATATTGCAGCTCAAAAAACAACAGAATACGGTTTATTAGCTTCCGATTTAATTGAAGCAATTCCAGATGCATTGAAAACTATTCTTTAATCTTCTACTTCAACAATACGTTGCTTCATCAGAATTTTATCAATTCTCAATCCATCAACATCCATAATTTCAAAGTAGTAGTTTTCGTATTCAAAATTATTTCCTGCAACTGGAATGGATTTTAAATGTTCTAACATGAATCCTGCAACTGTTGTATATTGAGAGATATTATCTTCAATAATCTCCTTTTGAAAGTATTGATTGAGCTCAAAAATCAATGTTTTTCCATTAATTAAATATGAGCCATCATCACGTTTAGTTATGTCTAATTCATCAATTTCATCTTCATCCGGCAAATCACCAACAATGGCCTCTATTAAATCATGTAAAGTAATAATTCCAACAACACCACCATATTCATCAATTACAGTCCCAATATATTGCTTTTTTGTTTTGAACAAGCTCAGTATTTTAAACGCCGGAGTGTTTTGAATGATGTAAATCGGGTCTTCAATAATGTCGTGTAATTTAAATCCAGGATTTTTATAGTTTTCAAAGAAATCTTTGATGGTAATTACACCTTTAATGTTGCTCATTTGTCCATCACAGACAATAAATTTTGAGCGTACACTTTTTAATAATTGCTCAAATATTTCATCAATACTCAAATTGATATCAATCCATTCTACTTCAGAATTGTGGGTCATTAATGACTTTGCTGTTTGATCCGTGAAATAGAATAAGTTTTGGTGAACTTGACTTTCATCTGTTTCTAACACTCCCTGTTTACCAGCATTGAAAAGCATGAATTTCAATTCTTCTTCACTCATGTGATCCGAATCATTCTCTTTAACGCCAAATAGTTTCAAAATCAATTTTGTTGAAATCGATAAGAGCTTTACAAATGGGAAAGTCGCAAGTGTGAAATATTTAATAATCGGCGCACAAACTAATGCAATCTTTTCGGCACTATTCATTGCAATCGTTTTTGGGACAAGTTCACCAACAACAATTGTAAAGTAGGTTATACTACCAATTACTATAAACAAAGCAACTAAATGAGTTGAATCGCCAAGAAATTTAACATTAACAAGTACTTTTTCGAGATCATCGGTTAAGGTTGCACCACCGTAAGCACCGGCAATGATTCCAATTAAAGTAATTCCTACCTGAACAGAAGATAGAAAATTTTCTGGTTTGTCAAGAAGTCCTAAAATAGTTTTTGCTCTAGAATTACCTTGATCTGCGAGATGTTGAATGCGAGATTTTTTAACTGAAACTAATGATATTTCGGATAAGGCAAAAAATGCATTTAAAAATGTCAAAAGAATTATGACGATTATTTCCATAAAGCAAAGCTACAAATTATAGTGAAGCGGTTTATTGTTAAAATGAATAATTAAAATTAAGAAAAGCAAAAATGCCTTACAATAGCAAGGCATTTCATATTTTAATCTTCGTCATCTTCGAAGTCATCGTCTTCATCATCGAATTCTTCATCGGCGTATTGATTGAACGAATGAATATCGAAATCATCATCATCCTCATCATCACCAAAGAAACGATTGTTTTTACCACTTTTCTTGTAGGCATTCATTTTTGGTTTTTTAGCTCTACCTTCAGAATCCCAATCTTTCGCTTTTTTATCCTTATCACTTTTCTTTCTTACTTCTCCTTTTATTGATTCAGGAAGAACTGGCGGAATAAAAGCAGGTACATCATCTACTGGTTTACGGTACTCTGAAGGTCGAGAATCCGAACTCCCACGATTGTCACGATTGTTATCAAAACCTTCACGGCGTTTGAAATCTGGTCGAGGGCTGTTGGAATCTCTAGGAGGACGACTATCTGTTCGTTGCTCAGCTTCTTTAACCGCAATTGGTCTTCCATTCATCATGGAACCATCCAATTTTTCAATAGCGGTCATCGCTTCATCACGATTTGCCATTTCAACAAAACCAAATCCTCGAGATTTACCTGTTTCTCTGTCTGTGGCAACACTCGCTTTTAGAACGGTTCCGTGTTGCTCAAATGCTTGCTTCAATTGCTCGCCTGTAATGCCAAAATCCAATTTGGCGACAAAAATACTAGTCATAAAAATGAAATAGCGTGTAAAGATGTTTTTAAACGTTAATAATTCATTCGAAAATAGAACTTTTTTTTAATGATTAATGTATTTGAATTGTATTTTTATAAAAAAAAGCAAAATGAATGCGTTAATACTGGGTTCAACAGGTCTTGTGGGGCACGAATTACTTGAATTATTGGTTGTTGATACTCGTTTCGAAAAAATAGATTTGCTGAGTAGAAGAGAGTTGGATATTCGCGAAATTTCGGTGACCAATCATTTGGTCGATTTTACGAATTTACTTGAACTTCCTGTCCACCATTCAGTGGATATTCTATTTATTGCATTTGGTTCGACGATAAAGAAAGCTGGATCTAGGGCCGCTCAATGGGAAATTGATGTTGATATTCCAACAACAGTTATGAAACATGCAAAAGAAATGGGAGTAAAGCAATGTGTACTGATTTCTGCGTTGGGTGTTAGCTTGAATTCCCCCTTCTTTTATTCCAGAATGAAAGCGCAATTGGATGAAAATGCGAAAGCAATTGGTTTTGAGAAATTAATTATTGTCAAACCATCAGTGTTGGAAGGACCACGACCAGAAAAAAGAACAGGAGAAAAGTTGTCGATCCAAATCGGAAATGCCATCGGAAAAACAGGATTGATCAATAAGTATCGCCCTGTTGAAGCAATTAACGTTGCAAAATGCATGATTCAAACTGTAATTGATTTACCCATTGGTTATCATGAAATTCCTTCAAATGAAATTGTTGATTTTGCCAGAAAGTACACCAAACAAGAATTAAAAGCATAAAAAAAGCCCTGCATGTGCGGGGCTTTTCCAATTTTGTAGTCGATTTATTTGTTTTTTAATAAATCTCTTATTTCTGTCAACAACACTTGATCTGTTGTTGGTGCTGGTGGTGCAACAATTTCTTCATCTTTCTTCTTTTTGGCTTTGTTCATTCCCTTAATCATCAAGAAAATCACAAAAGCCGTAACCAAAAAATTAATTACAGATGCTAAGAATTTACCATATAAAACACCATTCCATGCTAGATTTTCAAGTTTATCAACATGCATGGCTGCAAATGCTGGTTTTAATAATAAAGGTGTAATCACATCGTTGATTAATGAACCAACAATGGCGTTGAAAGCTGTACCGATAATCACGGCTACAGCAAGGTCTACCACGTTTCCACGCATGATAAACGTTTTGAATTCTTTTAACATAATTGCTTTATTTTAGGTTTCCTAATTTAGGAAATATTACAATTGAAAAGGCTGACGTTTTATAAGTGAGCGACTTAAAGTCATTTCATCAGCGTACTGTAATTCTGTTCCAATTGCAACTCCGCGCGATAAAGTTGTAATAACTATTGGTTTGTCACTCAATTTTTTATACAAATAGAAATTCGTGGTGTCTCCTTCCATTGTTGGACTTAACGCAAAAATAACTTCTGTAACTTGACCTGAAGCTGCTTTAGCAACTAAAGTAGCAATGTTTAAATCAGACGGACCGATTCCATCCATTGGAGAAATAATTCCCCCCAAAACATGGTAAATTCCTTTGTACGATTCTGTTGCTTCAATTGCTAAAATGTCACGAATATCTTCAACTACACAAATAATGGAATGATCCCGGCGTTCATCTGAGCAAATAGAACATATTTCGTGGTCGGAAATATTGCCACAAGAAGAACACATTTTAGTGTTTTGCTTCATCTCAATAAACGAACGTGAAAATTGTTCAATTTCATCCTCAGATCGATTCAACAATTGAAGAACTAAACGCAATGCTGTGCGTTTTCCAATACCAGGAAGTGACGATAACTGTTCAACTGCATTCTCAATATGTTTTGAAGGAATATTCACGTTTTAAAAGTAATCAAATCCTTTGTTGATTGAAAAGATTTTAGTTTAAATCGTACTAATTAGTTGTGAATGCTTCGCTTTTTGTCAAAAAGCTTAACTTTGTGTTGATTGAATAAAATATGTCAAAAAACGAAGTTAATATCCGAAATAAACGTGCAAAGTTTGAGTATCATTTACTTGAAACGTATACTGCTGGAATTCAACTTGGTGGAACGGAAATTAAAAGTATTCGAAACGGAAAAGCAAGTATTCTCGAAGCGTATTGTGTTTTTGTGAATGGAGAAGTTTTTATCCGTAACATGCACGTTACTGAATATGAAAATGCATCATTTTACAATCATAAACCGCGCAGCGATCGAAAATTATTATTGAATCGAAAGGAAATCGACAAGATTGAAAAATTCCTTAAAGTTAAAGGGAATACCCTGATTCCGTTGAAAATGTTTTTATCTGACAAAGGCTGGATCAAATTGGATATCGCTTGCGCACAAGGTAAAAAACTTCACGACAAGCGTCAAGATTTAAAAGAAAAAGACGATAAGCGAGATATGGATCGCGCTATGAAACGCTAATTACAAAAATCCAAGAGTTAAAAGATGCGCCCATCTGTCATTTGAAAGCAAATAGATGAGTATTAAACTAGATGAAATGTACAAGGCAATTTGGTAAGAAATCGTATACCAAACTGTTCTGCGTTTAATTGTTAAAACAAACATTGGCAAGAGAAAAACAAGCAGTATTATCCAATGAACAGAATAAAAACTGAAAATTATTGGATAGGACTGAATCGCTGTTTTTTGATCTGAAAGTAGGGTGATAGGATTGTGAAAAATCCACGTCTTGACTACAAATACATCAGGATATTCACTAAATAATTTGAAATCCATTTTATCCAAATAGTAGGATTCTGCATCGCTAGTAAGAACTAGATTTCGAGCAACGGAATGCCCTCCATTGTCAACTTTTGTTGTGTAGTGGGTAATTCGAGTTTTTTGAAGATGATACGGTATGAAATAATCAATAAAAATAACAATGCTTAAGACCAATCCAACGATAGCTGTAAGTTTTACCATTTTCCATTTCATGCCCCGAAATAAGCTTTGAAAATAACGTTCATTCTCTAATCGTTCCTTTTCTTGCTGTTCAAAAATGCGTTTTTTCGCTTCTTTCACGCGTTCTTCAGTTGTTTTTTCGGCTGATTTTGAGTTAGAGCGACTTGTTTTTGGTGCTGGTTTTTTACCTGTTAAAATTTCATATGCCTCCGTTAACAAAAGGAATTCCTCTTTCGCTTTAGGAGAAGGATTTCGATCTGGATGTATACGCATCGCAAGTTTACGGTACTGTTTTTTAATCTCATCTTGTGATGCATTTTCGTTTAATCCTAATATTTGAAAATACTTTTTCACTTATATATGGATCAATTTAAGTGTTTCACCACGGTTTATTTTATCACTTTCAGTTCGAACAAATTTTGGAATAAAATACATTTCTTTTGGATCATGGTATTTTGGAAGAACGGACTTTAATTCTAAGAGAGTTGGAGCTTGAGAAGTAGTTCCTTCAATCACAAGAATTAATTTTTGCCCAAGGTTTTGATCCTCAATTCCAGCTACAAAGTATGGAGCCTTAATCATCGCCGATAATAAATTTTCAATTGTTTCAGGATTCAATTTTACACCACCGGAATTAATCATGAAATCACTTCTGCCAATAAATTTAAACTGTTGTTTATCAACCAATTCAACGATGTCATTTGTAGTTAATAATAAATGACCAATTTCTGGATAATGTACTACAAGTTGTTGATCTTTTGTCGAGAATTCAATTCCGTTTAAAGCCTCAAAAGTATCTTTTTCCAACTTTCCTACAGGACGAATTGCAACATGAGAAATTGTTTCTGTCATACCATAGGAATGGTAAGCTTGGATCTCTGCTAAATTTAATTTTGATGACAATACATTAGAAATTGGACCTCCACCAATTAGTATCGTTTGAATCTTTTTAAGCTTAAGAGGTTCAATATTTAAGATCTCTTCTACTTGTATAGGAACCAAAGCAACAAAATCAATTTTATCACTCAACTGATTCAATGGGTTTGAATTTACATCTACAACAAACAAGTTTAAATTGCCAACAATCGAACGAACTATCATCATTTTTCCAGCGATGGTATCTGGTGATAAACAAAGCAAGGCATTTTGGCCAGGAGAAATTGAGAAATAATCCAATGTTTTCCTTGCTGAAATGATCATGTGCTCTTTTGGAATCAGTATTTCCTTTGGTTTTCCAGTAGATCCAGAGGTATGAACTATTACATACGAAACATCTGAATTCCATTCTTCCATAAATTTTAGCACCTTCGATTGAAGTTCACTAGATGTTGAAATAAATGTTATTCGTTCACTCATACTTTATGGAATGGTTTTTGCCTCAAAGGTAACAACTTTGCAACAGAAGTTTTATATGCTGTTGGACGATTAAAAAAATGTTTGTAATTTAAACACAAAATAAAGCGCAATGAAAAGAATTCTTGGTATCGCAGCTATCGGGCTAGTGTCTATGGCCTTTGTAATGAAAAAAGCGCCAGTTAAACCTCAAGATGGCACTGGAATTAAATTTGAGCACATTACGTTGGAAGAGGCCAAAAAGCTTGCAGCTGAAAATGAGCAATTAATTTTCATAGATTGCTACACAAGTTGGTGTGGTCCATGTAAAAAAATGGCAGCAACTTCATTTATGAATGAACAGGTTGGCGAATTATTCAATGAGAGTTTTGTAAATATAAAAGTGGATATTGAAAAAGATGCTGATGGACCTGAGTTGGTTCGTTTGTATAAAATTAAGGCGTATCCAACTTTATTGATTATTGATACTAAAGGTAAATTATTAAAACAGGTTGTAGGATTTCAAACAGAAGATAAATTGATAAGCCTTGCAAATTCGGTTAATTAAATAAGAATTAAAAAGATTTTTAAAGGTTGATTCACTTGAATCAACTTTTTTTTTGGAAGAGTTTATGGATAAAAAAAAACCGCTCCGAAAATTCGGAACGGTTCTTTTAAGAATTATATCGGATTAGTTTCCTTTCTCCATTTTTTCTTTCAATGCTGATAATGCATCTAAATCTCCCAATGTAGATTTCTCTGTGTTTTGGTTGATTGCTTTTACAGCTTGAGAAGTAGATGATCCAGCACCACCTTTTTTACCTGCAGCTTTTGCAGAGGCAGCTGGTTTGTCTTCACCTTCTTCAAATGTACGTGTATGAGAAACAACGATTTTCTTAGACTCTTTGTTGAATTCAATCACTTTGAAATCAAGTGTTTCTTCAACTTTAGCGTTAGAACCGTCTTCTTTTCTTAAGTGTTTAGAAGGACAAATACCTTCAACACCGTAAGGAAGAGCAACAATTCCAGATTTGTCTTTGTTCTCGATAATTGTTCCTTGGTGTACTGAACCTTCTCCGAAGATTGTTTCGAATACATCCCATGGATTTTCTTCTAATTGTTTGTGACCTAAAGAAATTCTTCTGTTTTCTCTATCGATTTCCAATACAACTACTTCCATTTCATCACCAACTTTGCAGAACTCAGATGGGTGTTTGATTTTCTTTTGCCAAGAAAGATCAGAAATGTGAATTAATCCGTCAACACCTTCTTCTAATTCAACGAATACACCGAAGTTAGTGAAGTTACGAACTTTTGCGTTGTGTTTAGAGTTAACCGAATATTTACCTTCGATGTTCGCCCATGGATCTGGCATCAATTGTTTGATACCTAAAGACATTTTACGCTCTTCACGATCCAATGTTAAGATAACTGCCTCAACAGTATCGCCAACATTCATGAAATCTTGAGCAGAACGCAAGTGTTGTGACCAGCTCATTTCTGAAACGTGGATCAAACCTTCAACTCCAGCAGCGATTTCAACAAACGCACCGTAATCAGCCATAACAACAACTTTTCCAGATACTTTGTCACCAACGTTTAAGTCAGCATTCAATGCATCCCAAGGATGTGGCTGTAATTGTTTAAGACCCAATGCAATTCTTTTCTTATCATCATCGAAGTCAAGAATAACAACATTTAATTTTTGATCTAACTCAACAATCTCTTCTGGGTGATTAACACGTCCCCAAGATAAGTCTGTAATGTGAATCAAACCGTCAACACCACCTAAATCGATGAATACACCGTAAGATGTAATGTTTTTAACAGTTCCTTCCAATACTTGACCTTTCTCAAGACCAGAGATAATTTGTTTTTTCTGTTCTTCCAATTCAGCTTCGATAAGCGCTTTGTGAGAAACAACAACGTTACGGAACTCTTGGTTGATTTTAACAACTTTGAACTCCATGTTTTTACCAACGTAAACATCGTAGTCACGAATAGGCTTAACGTCAATTTGAGAACCAGGCAAGAAAGCTTCAATTCCAAATACGTCAACAATTAAACCACCTTTCGTACGACATTTTACATAACCTGTGATAACTTCACCTGTACGTAATACATCGTTCACACGAATCCAAGCTTTGTGCATACGAGCTGTTCTGTGTGAAACAACCAATTGACCAGTTTTGTCTTCTTGGCATTCTACATAAACGTCTACTTTGTCACCAGCTTTTAAATCTGGATTGTAACGGAATTCAGAAGCAGGAACAACTCCTTCTGATTTGTAACCAATATTAATGATTACTTCTTTTTTTGTTACGATAACTACTGTTCCTTCAACAACTTCTTTTTCGTTGATTGAAGTTAATGTAACTTCGTATTTATCTGATAATTCAGAACGTTGGATTTTTGAATATCCGTCTAGTGCTAATGCATCCCAGTCGAAATCTGCAGTACCCTGCATGTTTGTGTTTTTTGCCATTTGGCTTTAATAATTGTATTTCGAGCACCCTAAAAACCCGAAAGTGATGAATACTAAACTGTCAAAAATAGGGTAACAGTCTTGTTTTAAGGCTGCAAAGGTAGTGAATTAAATTGTACAACCAACATAAAATGCATAAAAAAAGGCCAACATTTGTCGACCTTTCTAATATCTGAATGTTTAATTATTTAATCGCATCAGCACGTTTCTTGTACTCATTTGATTTATCGTAATTTCCTACACTTCTGTAGATTTGAGATAAAATAACCAATACATCTTTATCATTAGGGCTTTTTACGATGAATTTCTCCAAAGGAATCAAAGCTCTTTTAAATGTTTCGTCAGACTTAGCAGTTACTTTGTCATAATTTGGATCATTCAATTTCATTTGACCTGCCTCGGTTCTTAGATCAGAAGCCCAAGTTACTAAATGTGCACCTAATTGGTACAAAGCATCTTGGTATTCAGGGTCAATTTTCAACGCTTCATTCAAAGCGTTTTCAGCTTTTTCATTTTGTTTTAACTCAATGTAGATTGTTCCAATTGTATAATGTAATTGTTTGTTTTTAGGGTCTGCTGCAATTGCTTCGGCTAATGCTGCTTCAGCACCTGCTGCATCTCCAGCGTCAATATTTGTATTTACAAGTTCTAATAACAAATCACGATCACTTGGGTATTTCTTACGTCCTTCTGCTAAAATAGCTTTAGCTTCAGCTGCTTTTCCTGCTTTTCTGTAACAAGCACTAGCACTTCTGTAAGTTCCTGGCGCTTTATAACCAGTTTTTGCTGCTTTTGCATACAATTCTCCTGCTTTCTCATTGTTGTTTGCTTTTTCATAGCAAACCCCAGCATTGTAAATAGATAATGTATCTACTTCGTTTGCTCCTTCTGAGAATCTAGCTTGAGTTTCATAAGCATCTGCGCATTCAGCAAATTTACCATCATCATACAATTTGTTGATACCCATTGAAAGCAAGCCTTTCTTTTGATCGATTGAATTTTTAATATCTTCTTTGTATTTTGTACTAATAGCAAGAGATTTTTGATAGCTTTCTATTCCTGTTTTGAAATAATTTTCACCATTTTCTTTCATGAAAGTAGTATCCATTCCAAAAGCAAATAAATAACCTGTGTAGATTTCACCTTTGTAAAACAACGTTTTTGGGCTTTCCTTTGTTGTTTCGTTTACTGCTGCAAGGTCAATAAATCCTTTTGCTTTTTCAAGTGCCTTTTTCGCTGGCTCCATGTCACCAGATCCACCAGAAAGCATGAACATTGTCATTGCGTCTGAGTATTTTTTATACTCAATGGCAGCAGAAGTTTCGTTCGCTTTTTGCGCCATAACTTGTGAGCTGAACAATACAACTCCAGCGAATGCTATAAATTTATTTTTCATCGTTTTTTTCATTTGGATGCATTTTTCTTTTTATTCCACAACCGGCGTTTCAATATCCGTGCCATTTTCTGGTTCAATTGGATTTCCTTCTTCGTCTAAAAGAGCTTCTTCCTCATCTTCAGATCTTGGTACGCGTGCAATTGCAGCAATTTCGGCATTACCTTTTAAGTTAATTAAACGAACTCCCTGAGCTGCTCTTCCCATTGTTCTGATTGTGTCAATGTGCATACGTATCGTTACACCAGCTTTCGTAATAATCATCAAATCTTCTTCGTCTGTAACGTTAAGGATTGATAATAATGGACCTGTTTTATCTGTGATGTTTAATGTTTTTACACCTTTTCCACCACGGTTTGTGATACGGTAAACTGGTTCTTGATCTTCTGGGTCGTTTAAATATGTACGTTTTCCATATCCTTTTTCTGAAACAACAAGAATTGTTGAGAAAACATCTTCAACGCAAATCATACCAACTACTTGGTCATTTTCACCGCCTAAGGTAACACCTCTAACTCCAGATGCATTTCTACCCATCGGACGAACTGTTGATTCATTGAAACGAATTGCACGACCTGAACTTGTTGCCAATACGATTTCATTTGTACCGTTCGTTAATTTTGCTTCTAACAATTCATCATTGTCGCGAATTGTTATCGCATTAATTCCATTAGATCGAGGGCGAGAATAAGCTTCCAAAGATGTTTTCTTAATAACACCTTGTTTAGAACACATGACGATAAAGTTGTTTTCAACGTATTCTTTATCTGTCAAATCTTGAACTTTCACATAAGCCTTAACCTTATCGTCTTGTGGAATATTGATTAAGTTCTGAATTGCTCTACCTTTTGATAATTTATTTCCTTCTGGAATTTCGTAGACACGCATCCAGAAACATCTACCTTTTTCTGTAAATACTAATAAATAGTTATGGTTTGTTGCAACAAACAAATGCTCTAAGAAGTCCTTGTCGCGGGTTGTAGATCCTTTTGATCCCATCCCTCCACGGTTCTGAACTTTGTATTCAGTTAAACTTGTACGTTTGATGTAGCCAGCATGAGAAATAGTAATAACTACCTCTTCATCCGCAATTAAATCTTCCATTCTCATTTCAGAGGCAGAGTATTCAATTTGCGAACGACGCTCATCTCCGTATTTCTCTTTAACTTCTAATAACTCATCTTTAATGATTTGCATACGACGATCTTCATTCGCTAAAATATCCTTTAAATCAGCGATTAATTTCATCAAATCTTCATATTCAGCGCGTAATTTATCTTGCTCTAGTCCTGTTAATTGACGTAAACGCATTTCAACAATTGCACGCGATTGAATATCAGACAATGCAAAACGAGTCATCAAATTTTCTCTTGCTTCTTCAGGAGATTTTGATGCACGAATAATTTTAATTACTTCATCGATATTATCAGATGCAATAATTAATCCTTCTAAAATATGTGCTCTTTCTTCAGCTTTACGAAGTTCATATTTCGTTCTTCTAACAACAACTTCATGACGAAAATCAACAAAATGAGAAATCAATTCCTTTAGATTAACCATAACTGGTCGACCTTCAACAAGACAAATGTTGTTGACTGAAAAAGAAGTTTGAAGTGAAGTAAATTTGAATAATTTGTTTAGAACAACATTCGCAATAGCATCTCGCTTGATCTCATAAACGATTCGCATACCATTTCTGTCCGATTCATCTCGAATATCAGAAATACCCTCAATTTTTTTATCATTCACCAACTCAGCAGTCTTTTTGATCATGTCTGCTTTGTTGACTTGATATGGTATTTCTGTTACAACGATTTGTTCACGTCCATTAGATTCCTCGATTTCAGCTTTTGCACGCATCACAATACGCCCACGACCTGTTAATAAAGCTTCTCTCACACCTTCATATCCGTAAATGATTCCTCCTGTTGGGAAATCAGGTGCTTTTACATATTTTATTAGCTCTTCAATGTCGATGTCTTTATTGTCAATATATGCAGTTATACCATCGATTACTTCTGATAAATTATGTGGCGCCATGTTAGTTGCCATACCAACAGCAATACCTGAAGCTCCGTTAACAAGGAGATTTGGGATTTTAGACGGTAAAACGGTTGGCTCTTCTAAGCTATCGTCAAAGTTAGGAGCGAAGTCAACTGTTTCTTTGTCTAAATCATTCAGCATTTCTTCAGCAATTTTTTTAAATCTTGCCTCTGTGTAACGCATTGCTGCTGGACTGTCTCCATCGACTGAACCGAAGTTACCTTGACCGTCAACTAAAGGATAACGTAAAGACCAAGGTTGAGCCATACGGACCATTGTATCGTATACCGAGCTATCGCCGTGTGGGTGGTATTTACCTAATACCTCACCAACGATTCTAGCTGACTTTTTATAAGGACGATTTGAGAAGACTCCTAAGTCTTGCATACCATATAGAACACGTCTATGAACAGGTTTAAACCCGTCACGCACATCTGGGAGCGCACGAGATACAATTACCGACATCGAATAATCGATGTAGGCTGACTTCATTTCATCTTCGATGTTAATTTGGATTATTTTTTCTCCATCTGCCATCTTGTCACAATTTTTTATTTAGCACATTTCTTGTGCGGGTTAAAGCAAGTTTCGAAATTAGTCATTTTGTGCCTTCAGAAAACAGGGTAAAAGTTGTTTTTACTAACAAAAATCTGTGGAAAATTGACTTTTTCGTTTACTTATTAACAATTTATTCGTTTTATATTTGTAAGTAAGGATAATTAGGCAATTTTATCCTAGAAAGTTAAAAAGTATGGAAGCAAAATTTTCACCCCGAGTTAAGGATGTAATTAGTTACAGTAGGGAAGAGGCGTTGAGATTAGGGAATGATTTTATTGGTGTTGAACATTTATTGTTGGGAATCATTCGTGAAGGTGATGGTACAGCAATTAAGTTGTTGAATGAGTTTCATTTGGACTTAAAGCAAATTCGAGTTGAGGTTGAGCAAAGTTTATTGAAGTCATCCAATGCATCAGTTCAGCCAATGACGAATATTCCACTTGTTAAACAGGCTGAAAAGGTATTGAAAACCACTTATCTTGAAGCGAAATTATATAAAAGTCCAATGATTGGAACGGAGCATTTATTGCTTTCAATTTTAAAGGATGAAGATAGTTTTGCGTGCAGGGTTTTAAATAAATATGGAGTTATTTACGATAATGTTAAAGACGAATTAGAAGCAATGATTGAAGAAAATACAACTCCTCGAGCTGAATTTCCAGGGGGACAAGAAGAAGAAGGGGGCGAACAATATTCTGCTCAACGCAAACCAGCTGATCCAAAATCGAAAACTCCTGTTTTAGATAATTTTGGTAGAGATTTAACGAAAATGGCGGAAGCTGGGAAATTAGATCCAATTGTTGGACGTGAGAAAGAAATTGAACGCGTTTCACAAATCTTATCAAGAAGAAAGAAAAATAATCCAATTTTAATTGGTGAGCCGGGAGTTGGAAAAAGTGCCATCGCTGAAGGTTTGGCGTTGAGAATTGTACAACGCAAGGTTTCACGCGTTTTATTTAATAAGCGAATTGTTTCCTTAGATTTAGCATCCTTGGTTGCAGGTACAAAATACCGTGGTCAGTTTGAGGAACGCATGAAAGCTGTAATGCAAGAAATTGAAAAGAATCCAGATGTGATTTTGTTTATCGATGAGATTCATACGATCATTGGTGCTGGTGGAGCAAGTGGTTCTTTGGATGCGTCTAATATGTTTAAACCAGCTTTAGCGCGAGGTGAAATGCAAGCAATTGGAGCAACAACCTTGGATGAATATCGTCAGTACATTGAAAAAGATGGAGCACTTGAACGCCGTTTCCAAAAAGTCATCATCGAACCAACTACAATTGAAGAAACTATCCAGATATTAAACAATATTAAAGAACGATACGAAGAACATCACTCAGTTACTTTTACTCCGGAAGCAGTTGCTGCTTGTGTTAAATTGACTGAGCGCTACATTACAGATCGTCATTTACCGGATAAGGCAATAGATGCGTTAGATGAAGTAGGTTCACGTGTGCATTTGAAAAACATCAATGTTCCAAAAGAAATTTTAGATGTTGAAGCGCAAATCGAGGCGTTGAAAGAACAAAAAAATGAAGTAATTAAATCACAGCAATATGAAAAAGCTGCTGAGTTAAGAGATAGTGAACGCAAATTACAAGATCAACTTGAAGCTGCTAAAAAACGTTGGGAAGAGGAATCAAAAACAAATCGTGTTACTGTAACCGAAGAACATGTTGCTGAAGTGGTTTCAATGATGTGTGGAATTCCTGTAACACGCGTTTCTCAGTCCGAAACAGGGAAGCTTGTAAATATGGGCGAAGAGCTACGTGGAAAAGTAATTGGACAAGATGAAGCTGTTTCTAAAGTCGTAAAAGCTATTCAACGAAATAGAGCAGGTTTGAAAGATCCGAATAAACCAATTGGATCGTTCTTCTTCTTAGGACCAACAGGTGTTGGTAAAACACAATTAGCGAAAGTATTAGCGAAATATTTGTTTGATACAGAAGATGCGTTAGTGCGTATCGATATGTCAGAATACATGGAGAAATTCTCAATCTCTCGCTTAGTTGGAGCGCCTCCGGGATATGTTGGTTACGAAGAAGGTGGACAATTAACTGAAAAAGTTCGTCGTAAGCCGTATTCTATTATTTTATTAGATGAGATTGAGAAAGCGCATCCAGATGTATTTAACTTGTTGTTGCAAGTCTTAGATGATGGACACATGACTGACGGATTAGGTCGTAAAATTGATTTCAAGAATACGATTTTAATTATGACATCCAACATTGGTGCAAGACAATTGGCTGATTTTGGTTCAGGAGTTGGGTTTGGAACGAAGGCAAAAGAAGAATCGCGTGACGAAAATGCAAAAACGGTAATTCAAAATGCATTGAGAAAAGCGTTTTCACCAGAGTTCTTAAATCGTATTGATGATATGATTCTTTTCAAATCATTGGATCGTGAAAGTATTCATAAAATCATTGATTTGGAATTGGCGAAATTGTATGGACGTATTAACGATTTGGGTTACCAAATTGAAATGACTGAAAAAGCAAAAGATTTCATTGTTGATAAAGGATATGATGAAAAATATGGAGCACGACCTTTGAAACGAGCTATTCAAAAGTTTATTGAAGATCCGTTAGCTGAAGAAATAATTAAAGCGACTTTGCAAGAAGGTGATAAAATTAAAATTGATTTAGTTGATGGTCAAGAAGAATTGACAATTAAAATTGAAAAAGGAAAAGCGAAATCAAAATCAAAAGAATAACTGAAAAGGTCATCGAAAGGTGACCTTTTTTTGTAACTTGCTTTTTCAAAACAAATAGAATGGTTAGATTTTTAGGTACTACAATTATTGGATTTATTAGCATTTTGGTCCTGAATCATTGCGTTTCAGCAAAAGTTCAGATGCGTGATTACATTACTGAGAATGTAATTGTAATTGTTGTTGATGGACCAAGATATTCTGAAACTTGGGGAGATATGTTTCATACCAATATTCCACGAATGGACTCAGTTTTAGCGAAGGAAGGAGTTGTTAGTACAAGTTTTTACAACCAGGGTGACACGTATACAACTGCGGGGCACACAGCAATAACAACGGGATTTTATCAGACAATTGATAATACAGGTTTGGAAAACCCAAGTCACGTTTCTTTCTTTCAACTATTATTAAAAGAAAAAAAATGGGATTCTGATTTTGTTTGGTTGGTAACCAGCAAAGATAAATTGGCACGATTAGCAAATACAACTGATTCAAAGTGGAAAGATCAGTTTATTCCGTCAATGAATTGCGGAATCAATGGACTTGGTTCGGGGTACAGAGATGATAGTACTACATTCACAGTAATTACGGATGTTTTGCAAAATAAACATCCAAAAGTGTTGTTTGTCAATTTTAGAGAGCCGGATTATTCAGGACACCAAGCGAATTGGACAAATTATTTAAAAGGAATTAAGGATACGGATGAATACGTTTATCAAATTTGGCAAATGATTCAAAACGATCCGTTTTATGCTGGTAAAACAAGTTTATTTGTCACTAATGATCATGGAAGACACTTAGATGGAGTAAATGATGGATTTCCGTCTCATGGAGACGCTTGTGATGGTTGTCGTCACATTAATTTTTATGCTTACGGACCTGATTTTAAAAAGAATGTTCTACTTTCAAAATCGTATAGTTTAGTAGATTTGAATGCTACAATTCTAGAATTGATGAATGTTAAAAACCGATCAACATCAGGAAATGTAATGGTCGAATTGTTTAACAATTAATAGAATTTTTTCTTTAGCCAAAAGGCAAGTTGAACCATTAGAATCAAGGCAGGAACTTCCACCAATGGACCAATTACTCCAGCAAATGCTTGTCCAGAATTAATACCAAAAACAGCAATTGAAACAGCAATAGCTAATTCGAAATTATTTCCAGATGCTGTGAACGAGAGTGTTGCATTTTCATCATATTTGGCACCAGACCATTTTGCGACAAAGAACATCGTTAAAAACATAATGGCAAAGAAAATAACCAAAGGTATAGCAATGCGAAGAACGTCCATTGGAATTGAAACAATCAGTGCGCCTTTCAAACTGAACATAATGATTATTGTAAATAATAATGAAATCAACGTAATTGGGGAAATAAAAGGAAGGAATTTCGTTTTAAACCAAACTTCACCTTTCGATTTTATTAAAATTGTACGACTAAGAACGGCTGCTGCGAACGGAATTCCTAAATAAATTCCAACTGTTTTTGCAATTTCCGTTACAGTGATATCAATTTTTAGTGCTTTTATTCCAAACAAAGGAAGAACAATTTCAAGATAGAAATAGGCGTAGAGGCTAAAAAAAAGAACTTGCAACAAACTATTAATTCCGACCAAACCCGCAACCATTTCTCGGTTTCCTTCTGCCAATTCATTCCAAACGATAACCATTGCAATGCATGGTGCTAATCCAATGATTATTAATCCAGTCATGTAATCTGGATAATCTTTGAGAAATGTTACTGCTAACAAAAACATTAAAAACGGTCCAATAATCCAGGTGATTAGGAATGAAACCAACAAAAGTTTTGGTTTTCCAAGTACTTTTGGGATTTTCGAAAATTCTACTTTGGTCAACGGTGGATACATCATTAAAAGCAGACCAATTGCCAGTGGAATATTAGTTGTACCACTTGAAAATGAATTGATGTAATCATCAGCTGATGGAATAAAATAACCAATACTTATTCCGATTCCCATCGCCAGGAAAATCCATAAGGTTAAATATTTATCTAAGAATCCGAGTTTTTTTCTTTGTCCTGTCATTATTAGGCTTATTTAATTTGAGAGAAAACATATAAACATTCTGTAGCAATTTGTAAAGAACGTTCTTTGTACATGATGTCTTGTAAATCAGTTCCATCGAATGCTTTTGGATCTTCGTAAGTTGTTCCTATTCGTAAATCAACTCCAGGAATAAACGGACAATTTTCATCAGCATCTGAACAAGTCATAATCGCCGCGAAATTGGCTGTTGGATTCGCTTTATCATCAACTGTTTTTGAGAAGCAAATTGTTTTATCAGCAAGTCCAAATTTCACAGAGTAGTGCGGGTTATCGGAATCGTTTAGCTTTTCGATTTCAAAACCTACTGATGTTAACGCATTGATTGCATTCTGATTAAAGGCTGTTGCTTCAGTTCCACCAGAAAACGTGTTGACATTTTTTAAATAAAAATAGTTGGCAGCTACAGCCGACCATACTTGTCCAAAATGGCTTCTTCGAGAATTGTGCGTACACACATATACCAAGTTAATTTCCTGATTTTTATCTTTTCTTTCTTGAATGAAAGAGCTGATTTTTGATAATAGTATCTTTCGTTCACTGGGAATTGAATCAAATCCGAGAATTAATTTATCACAAAGAAGCTGAATAGGATCAAACATATCTTGAAAAATTAATTAGCAGCATTTACCGCCAGGAGTGCAACACGCATTTTGGTCTGTGCTCAAGTCTTTTAGATTAATTTTCAATTTTTCTTGTGGAATACCACATTTGTCTTCTGCTAAGCAAGCCGTTTGTTTTGAAGTAAGTAAGAAATGTTTTCCGTTAAATTCTAAGCCAAATTTTCCAATGGTGTCACTTTGGTATTCCACTTCTATTTCATAATCTGGAAGATTAAGTACTTTCTCAGAAAGTTCGATAATGTTGATTAATTTCTGTGGAGCTAAACGGTGATCAAAATCATTTGCTTCCCACAATTGGAAATTAATTACTTTTTCTTCGCGAACAGTTCCGCCACAATCAATAAAATTTTTGGTAATTAATCCTACTTCTGTCACATGAAAGTGATTTGGAACAAATGTGCCATTTGGCAATTGGAAAACGACTTCGTTTAATGCAATTAATTGATTTTTAATGTCTGAAAGTTTCATAACTATATAATTTGAGTATTTGATAATTTGAGTATTATTTTAACAACATTGTGTTTCTTTGCATTTTTCAGAATCGATAAAATGATTAATCACTTGATTTAATTTTTCTAGAGTCTGAGGATTTAAACAGTAACAAATAGAGTTTCCTTCGATTGTTCCTTGAATAATATTCGCGTGTTTAAGTTCTTTTAAATGCTGTGATATCGTAGCTTGAGAAAGCGGAAATTTCTCTACCAAGTCACCACAAATACACGATTTAGTTTCAAGAATATGTTGAATGATTGCAATTCGAGCTGGATGCCCTAGCGCTTTGAAGAGAGTTGAGAGTTCGTTTTGTTCTTCTGAGAAATGATCTGATTTTGATGCTCCCATTATTTTACGCGATAAAATTGTTTTTTTCGAACATTCGAATTTTGCAAATTAGCAAATTTGTAAAAATGTAAATTTACTATATTGCAATATTACGATAATATTTTAAATGTTTATGTTGGTACACTTTTTATTTTGAAACCTAAAAATAAAATTGTACCTAATTCAATTACCTGTTAGAAGCATATGAAAGTGGAATTAAATTAATGTCAATGAGCAAATGAAGTAAGAATTAATTATTAATAATTAAAGATTCCCCATGTCAATAAAGCTAAAAAAGAGGCTGCACCTAATAAAAGTTCTGTTACAATAACTAACCAAGCTTTCTCTTTGTATTTTTCTGGGTTTTTGACCCTTCTCACGAGACAAATGATAAAAACTATAATAGAAGCCACATCAAAAAGAAATAAAAGCATTAGAAATATTAATGCAATGTCGCCAGTAAATTGAAGTAAGGATAAAATAACGGTAATTATTACTAGAACAAAACCCATCGTATAAAATACTCTGAATAAGGAATCCGTTGCATTTTCATCGGTCATTGTTGATGTAGCGACATTATTTTTTTCAGAATGAACAATTCTGTCTTGATTTGAATCTGATAAAGGAAAATTATTTATTAATTCGTCCTCAAATCGGTTTACTTCAAAGTCGCCTATTTCCGCCTTTTCTCTAATTTCAGAAACATTTAACCTAATTTCATTCTCTGTTTGTTCGGTTCTAATTTCATGAACATGTTCAGTTTTCAATTTGTCATTTTCAACTAGTACAGGTTCTTGATCTTGATTTTTCTTTTTCAATTCGAACTCCGCAGCATCTCTATTTTGTTTATGCTGAAACAAGTCTTTTACATTCCATCCCTTGTTATATTTTCGTTTCTGAATGGAAAAGTTGGAAGTAACATTTGAACTAGTTCCGCAAGATTGGAGCATAGCAATAGAAATAATAAGGAATAAAAAGAAATTTCTCATTATGATGTACTTTTTACGGGATTTAGAAATAAGAAATAAATAAATAAACTATCCGAATGCATTGTTAACCCATGTTGCTAGTGCAATGACTGATATAATACCAAACAATATTTCTGTAAATACAACAAGATAACCGGGTTCTTTGTAGAGATTTTCGTTTTTGGCTCTTCTTATTAATAGTGCCAAAACAATAAATAGCGAGGTAATATCCGCAAAGAACAATACTACTAAAAATGCTAATGCTGCATCCCCAGCTAAATTTAATAAAGTTAGAATAATTGTGATTATCGCGATGCTAAATCCAATAATAAAGAAAACCCTGAACAACATGTCAGGAATTTTTTCACTCTTATCTTTCAATGTTTTAGATGATTCTGTTGAATCCGAAGTTGTATTCAGATGTTCCGATTCTGAAATTTTTGAATTTTCCAGGCTTGGGTTATCCATAGGTTCTTTCAAATCCCCCTGAACTACTAATTCTGGTGTTTTAACATTAGAAGCAGTTGCTGTTATTTCACTCTCTAATTGGTAAGTGCTGTTTTCCTGAACAAGTTCAGTTTTCAATTTTTCATTTTTAACAAGTACTTGCTCTTTATCTTGATTTTTCGATTTCACATCGACCACAGAAGCTTCATCATTTTGTTTATGCTGAAACAAATCTTTCACATTCCATCCCTTGTTATATTTTCTCTTTTGAATGGAGAAATTGTTAGTTACAGATGAGCTAGATCCGCAGGATTGAATAAGTATGATGAGAAGTGAAAAATAAAGTACTTTTTTTGTCATGTGCAGTTTATTTAAGATTCTGAATATTGTGTTAAAAGTAGAGTATAATATGTATCAACTTATAAAGAGAGAAAAATTAATGCAGCTAATCCTCCAAGAATTGCACCGACGCCTAATAGAATTGAACAAATATTAAAAAGTAATCTTGTAAGAGATTTTTTTCTTAGAAATTTTTCATCCTGCTCTTCGATCGGAATCTTCGCAGAAATTTTGAAGAGTTCTAAAAGTATCATTATATACAAAGTAACAAAGACAATTAAAAATGGAATTAATATCTCAACACTAAATGCTTCAATTAATAACAGGATTAATATTGGAATGGATAGAATTACCAATCCTATGATTATCTTATGAAATAAGTTGAATTTCTTCAACTCTGGACTTATTTTCTTGTCAATCGGATCTTCATCATTTTCAATTTGGTTTTCAATATCGTTTTCTTGAATCAAACTAATTGGCTCCAATTCTATTTCTTTTTCGTCAGTAAAAATTTTAGATTCTTTTTCGAATTCTTTGTTAATAATTTTTCCCTTGTTTGAACTATGAGTTGAAAAAGTTTCATCATTCGTTTTAGTTTCCGCCTTATTTTCTGAAACTGGATGATTTTCATTAGGAACTATTATCACATCAGACTCTTTTGAATCATTCATCGATTGTTTATGCTGAAACAAATTTTTCACATTCCATCCCTTGTTATATTTTCGTTTCTGAATGGAAAAGTTGGAAGTAACATTTGAACTCGTTCCGCAAGAATGGATCAAAAACAAAATAATTGAAATACTAAAGAGAAATTTTAACATAATTGGTGATTTTAGGAATTATCTCACAGTTAAATAAAGTAAAGAGTAAATTATAAAAAGAGTATACCTATAACTAATAAGCACAGGGTAGCAGCCAAAATAAACGTACCTAAACCGAACAAGATTAAAGCAAATGATTTTTTATCTTTAAATTGTTTGTCCTGTTCTTTAATTGGTACTCGTGATGGAATTTTAAAAGCTTGAGCTATAGAGAAGCCATACATTGGGAAACTTAGTACCAAAAACGGCACTATATAAAGAATCGATTCAAAAAGAATCGCAAGGATAATCGATAAAAGTGAAATTAAAAACATCGACAATAAAACGATGTGAAAAGTGTTAAATTTCTTCATTTCTGGACTTATTTTTCCTGAAGTTGGATCTTCATCTTTTTCAATTGGATTTTCAATTTCATTTTGTTTAATCTGAATAGTCTCTTCCAATGTTGACTCTTTTTGGTCAATTAAAATGTTGGATTCACCATCTATTTCTTTATCCGCATTTATTTCATTGCTTGAACTCGGGATTGAAACTGGAACAGATAAAGCAGTTGTTTCGGTAGAATTTTCTTCAACTTTGGTTGCGTTAATAGATTGTTTCTCAATTGTCTTTGCTTCTGAAACATTTGACTTTAATTTATGCTGAAACAACTCTTTCACATTCCATCCCTTGTTATATTTTCGTTTCTGAATGGAAAAGTTGGAAGTAACATTCGAACTAGTGCCGCACGATTGAAGAAGCGCAATACAAATACTTGCCAAAAGTAAATACATTTTCATAGTGGTTGTTTTTAAGTTTAAGCAAATATATGCTCACGACTTAAAACACCATTTTACAATTCAGTAGGCGATAAGAAGTTGCTTGCGGAAATCGCAAATTAAAAAAATCAAAGGAAAATAAATGCTCAAAAGTTATAAGTTCTTTTGAGCATTTGAGAGTTTGGTTAGTTGGTCCTTTTCTTGGAAGGTAGCATTGTGACCTTTTATAATTGTTGAAGGCGCCCACAAGTAATTAAAAATGATAATTTCTCGAGTGCCATCATCGTTTGTTCCTATTCCTAAATAAAAACGTTGACCAAAATGTGCTGTTGTATATCGATTATCACATTGAAAACCGACTAATTGAATCTGTTTACCATCAACTATTAATTCACCAGTTTCATACGCTTTTCCAGAACGGAAGAAATTCGCACCTCTGTAACGGTAGGAAAGTACAATGTAATCATCATACATGAAAAGATAACTCGTGCGATCATCCATGAAAAATTGCCGAACAGAACGATAGGATTTTATGGAATCCAGCATTACCAATGCATTTAAAAATCTCAACGTTGAATCCATAATTGCACCATTCTTCGGTTGAAATGGATTTAACAAGGTAAATGCACTTGAGCTTGATTTCATAATTTCGTCGTCCAAAATTGCGGGATATTCACGGGTCAATTTTCTAAATGCTAACTGTCCAATTTTAAATTCAGTTAATGAATCTTGATTCATTATCAATTGTTGTTCAGTTTTTACATCTCCAGAAAATTCCAATGAACTTACAGGTTGTTTAAAGTTGTTTTTTTGATAAAAGTTCGCACTATTAGTTGTTGTGCCAATTGGATTTTCTTGTTTTTTAAACTTAATTTCATGAATGTTCAGATCCTTATTATTTTTAGATTTATCGGTCTTAATAAATATTAATATACCTAAGATTGTTAGCAGGCTCACGATCAAAAATCCAATTTTAAGTTTGTTATTGCTAGATTTTTTCGGTGCATCGATCTGAATCCAATTTAAGAGATCATTCGGAACTGTTTCAATAACTTCTTGATTCATTTCCTGAAAGAGTGCGTTTAATTTTTCTTCTGTCATGACTCAATAATTAAGAATGGATAGATAATGGTGTGAGCAAAACAAGTAAATTTTGTCTGCCTCGACTCAAGCGTTGTTTGACAGCTGATACGCTGCTTTCTTGTAACACTGCAATTTCTTTGATTGAAAATCCACCGATTTCAAAAAGCAAAACCGCTTCTTTTTGCTCTTCAGGTAATCTTGAAATTGCAATTTTCAGGTGCTCAAGTTCGATGTTTCGTTCAGTATCTGAAACAACTGGTGTTGAGCTTACAACAGAATTTAAATTATCGTGGTAATCAAGCGATTTCTTTTTCTTGTTATTGGATAAAACACGAATGGCAATTCCAAATAAAAAATGCAAAAAAGCTTTTTCATCTTTCAACGATTCAAATTTGTTGAAAGCAATGATTAAGGAATCATGCATCAGATCTTTAAAATCAAATTGGCCATAAACGCGCGCTTTGCAAAACCGTTCAAATTGTGCATGAACAGGTTCATAAAGTTTCATAAACGCCATTTGCTTTTCTTCAGCCATTGCTTATTCTGTTGTTTACTCAGTAGGTGTAATGAAAATTGAGAAAGTTACTTTCATTCAAAATAAAAGTAGTTTTCTATTTCATCTAATTAACTTTTTAGGAATTCTTTGAATTTCGATTAGCTACTATTCTGAAAAATCAAAACTATTTTTCTAAAATGTGGACTAGTTCACGTATAATTCATAAGTGACCAGGACGAAATAAGCTATTATTCCAACAAGTCGAATGATTGCTCCTAACTTATAATTTACGATGTATTCAGAGGGAAAGTGATTGGTTTTTAAAACCTGTACGGTTAGATACGTGTTGACTAATATAAAAAATAGAATAATCGCAATGAATAGGGTGATTTCCTGTAAATAGTATGCCGGAAAATAGTTTAATAAACAAAAATAGAGCGTTGTAATTACTAAAATCACAATGATTTGGTATGTACGTCTTTTCTGGAACAAATCAATTAATTGAGCTTTTTGTTCAATGTTGAGTATTTTAAGTGCTCTATCGTTGAAGAGTTTAGACACTAAAATAATGACTAGTAAGAGAATTAATGCAATTGGAAAATTGTTCATTTCAATTAGTTTTAGCGAAAAGGGTTTTGATGCTTAGGTAAAATCCTGCAAATGATGTTACGAATACGAAACTTGCTCCAATATAATGTGCAATCTCATGTTGACATAGAAAAACTCCAGCAATTATTAAACCGAACGAATAGATTAATTGCACCCAAGACAAAGTATTATTTCTCATTTTTGAATTGCTCAATAAAATGATTATACCTAATACAGAAATGATTGTTGTAAAAATATTGGTTACAAATTCCATGTATTCAAAGAAACTTTGTTGTATAAAGAGAAAAAAATTAATCATTTCTTTTTTACACCAAATTACAAATCATTTTCAAAAAAATGCGATTTTAGCTTTATAATACTTTAAACCACAAGTTATGAGAAAATTTGTATTAATCTATGTAATCCTTGCTGCTGCATTTGCAATCATCACAACAATCTTGCAAATTGAACCAGCTTTAACTGTCATTTCGTGGGTAATGGAGTCTGACGGCAGATTTATGGTTGTTTTACCTTTGGCGATTCTATTTATTGCAGCTTTAATTCCAATGTTTATTATCGTGGCTATATTCAATATAATCAATGCCAAGAAACAAGATACGCAACCTGAATTATTGGATCAGACAAGTATTATTGTTCGAAGAGATAAATCGCTATATGGCGGTGTTTTTGCCATGGATATTCTAATTGATCAGAAAAAAATGGCAACTGTTACTTTAGGTAAATCAAGACAAATACTATTACCAATGGGTGAATATGATTTATCTATTAAAGCAATGGGAAAAGCATGTGAACCAGTAAAGATATCCTTAAATGAAAATAAAGCATTGGAATTTCAAGTTGGATTTAAATTAGGAGGAACGATGCAATCAATTTACATTGAGCAAATAACTGGTTGATTGTAAGCATGACTTTTAGAAATTTCTTTCATCGTTTCAAAATGTCTAATTCATCCAGAATGTCATAGACAATTTCTTTTCGCGCTGGTCCAAATTGTTCATTTTCAAAATCGGTTGTTTGCAGGCAATTAACGAAATAATACACTTTATTGTCCTTTTCAACATATCCAACAAACCATCCAATGTCTTCCTTTCCGTTTTGTCCCCAACCCGTTTTGGCATGAACGACTGTATTCAAGGTGTCTTTTACAATCATAATATCTTTCACAATGTCCATGTTTCGTTTGGAAAAGGGAAGTTTGTTGTTGTGTAATTTGATTAAAAAATCCAGTTGCTGTTTTGGGCTAACTCGTAAATCTCCCTCCAACCAAAACTTGTCGATTCCGCCCTTTGTTGAATGATTTCCGAAATCAGCTTTTCTGATCCAATAATCCATTTGTTTTTGTCCAACTCGGCGCGCTAATTCTTGATAATACCAAACGGTAGAATTTTGTATTGCTTGTCGAAGTGTTTGATCTTGATTCCATTCTCTTCTCGGTCGCACAATACTATCCCATGAAATGACAAAATCTGCGTCTTTTATAACACCAGTTTCAAGTCCAATCAGCGAATTACAAATTTTAAATGTTGAAGCAGGAGTATAAGCTGTATTAAATTGTGTTTTGTTGTAATGATAATATTCATTCTCTTGTGGATCAAAAAGCACAAAAGAACCAGAAACAGCGTATTTGTTAAAGTATTTTTTGAATTCAGGATGTTCCTTGTGCTGCTCTTTGTTAGCACAGGAAGCAATAAAGATTAGGCTTAAAATGAAAAAATATCGTGTCATTGTTTCTTTTTATTAATAGAAAAGAGATTGTAAATTGTTAAAATACTAAAGCCAAAAAAAGGCAGGCACGAAAGGATTATTTTCCAATTGAGTGTTATTAGACCAATAAAAAATACAAAGCCAATAAGCATCAGTAATCCACCTATCCCAAAAATAGAAAATAACATGTTAGTTCGTTTTTTTAAGACAGAAAAAAGCAGTAATAATTGTGCTCCAAAAGGAATGATTATGAATGGATGAAGTATTTCTGATGGTTTTATGAAAAGTTTTGAAAATAATTCGAGTTCGATTTGAAAAATAAAATAATGCTGATCTGGCCATTCGAGAAAGACAAAGAAAGAACTTAAAATTAATAGAAGATGATTTTTCTTTAATCTACTCATACAAATAAGGTTCATTAGAATACGCCAATTTTCGCACATTTTCTAAAACACGTTTCATATAGACTTTCCAAAATAATTTGGTGAAAAGATAGGTGAAAGGTGCAAAGAATGGATTAGTGTAATGCATCGTATAAGTGTAATCTATCTGAATCTCGTTTTCTGAAAGTTCAGTTGTTTTCCACTCACCAACGAATTTTGTGAAACTTAGCATCCAAGCAGTGAAATTTCCAACTTCAATTTTCCAATAGTCATTTTCTCGACGTTCAATTACAGTATCGGTAGACGCAAATCCACCTTTCTGTGTGAGCGATTTAGCAACATAAACCTTTTTTGAAAATCCTGGTTTACCCCAATTCTCATCATCGCTTGTATGTGTAACTTTGGGCATCACCATAAATCCTGTATGAACCTTGGAAACATCACACAACATGGGCGTTTTAAATGCACGTTCTAATGAACAATTAAAAATAGATTGAATAGAAACCTTAATTTTCATTTGGTATTCAATTATTGACTTCACTTAAATTTTCAGATTAAAGTTACGATTTCTAATGAATTAATTATTAATCATTAGAAGTCTTTAATTGTTTGACTTACATTTTATTTTGAACGAATCTCACACATTATTGTAAGTGTACAACATGAAAAAATTTTTCTTTTTCGTTTGTTTCCTATTTTACAGTGGGTTCGCAATTGCACAACCTGGTCCGGAAGTGTTTTTTCCTGTTCAATTGAAAAATTATGACTTAGAATTAGCGAAAGATTCTACCAACGATCATCTGCGAATGGGAAGGATTCATATCAATTTAAGACAGCACAATACGGTTCAAGTGGAAACAGATGTAAATGTTCTTTTAAAGCGAAAAGAGGCAGGATTAGTCGATTCAACAATTTCGTACGCACGATTGTATGAAATACTTGGTGAATGCTATAAAGATTATGTTTTGCCAAATCGATCCATAATGTATTATACAAAAAGCTTGAATTATGACTCACTACCACAAGTGTGTAACGCGCTCTTTCAAATTTATGGTTACAAGACAAATCAGATGGATAGTGCGCTATTTTTCTATGATCATTTAATCAGGTATTCCACTGTAGAAAATCAAATCACACGCACACAAGACGATTTGAATTTTTATAAAATTGATATGTTGAAACGTTTTCCAGCTAGATCAGAAGAATTGAAAGCGTTTTATATAAAATGTGCCAGAGAAAAATTCAAGTACTATCAAGATCTAGTTGCGAATGGGGCAGAAGAAAGTAGTTATAGCATTCGTTCACAAAAAGAGGAAGGATTTGATTATTTATTCAGTTTGGTGGAAACGTATATAGGAGAAAACAAATTGAAACAAGCAAAAAAAACGTTAACTCAACTTGAACCATTTGTCCCTCATAATTCAGAAGGTGGAATTTTAGAAATTTATGTTTATTACAAGTTTTATAAATTGTTTGGCGATTTGTACTTCAAAATGGGAAAGTTCAACAAAGCATGGGACTATTATCTATTCACCGCGGAAAATTCTAATTTTAAGGATGTAACATGGGCAAAGCAGTTGTTAGAACAGTTCAGAAATGAACCAAAAGTAAAAGTCTTGGTTGCGAAAATTTATGCGAACAATAAAGAGCATGAAAATTTTCAAGATAAAACGGGTGATTTTATGGCTTTAACGCTTACTGAAGAAGCTATACACGATGGTGCGACAGATTTTCAATTGTATGTGATTCGTGCTAAGCACTTTATGGCTTCAAACAACTACGAATATGCTTTAACGGAAATGAACAAAGCAATGAACGTTTGTCCGAATTATCATTGGATTCCAGAATACATCATTACGATTTACAAAGAAATGCTGTATGATGGTCTCATTAACGAAAAACAATATTATGTATTGGTTAAAACACCAAGTGAAAAAGCAAAACTGCTAAGAGAAAGTGTTGTTAAAGGAATTCCTGAATTTTAATTTTCTTGCCAAACGTCTGAAATCAAAAACGAATTTTCATGTTCTTCGACAATTAGTTGAACAGCAACAGTTCCCGAATTTTCTGAGTAACTGAATGAAACCAAAAACAAATAGGAGGTAGGAGAGATTTTCTTCACAAAGCGAGCACGTTCTACTTTTACCATTTCATAATCTTGCACTCCTAAAATAAAGCTTAGACCAATTCCAGCTTTCTTGGTATTGTATTCTTTTTTCCATGTTTCGTGAAATGCTTCTTCACTCAACCCACCATCAAAATCAACATTAATCGCATCGGATTTATACCGTTGATATTTTTCAGTTGCTAACGATTCGATTGGATATAATTGAGAGTTAAACGCTTTTGGGATCTCCGTTTCAACCCATTTTTGTGCTTCAACGCGTTTGTCTGTTTTTTGAGCCATTGCCAAACCAAAAAATAGGCAAAATGTAATAAAAAGGAAATGTTTCATTGTTATCATTTCAAATTAAATACCTCAACCGCCTTTCTAACGGAACCATGTTTTTCCAATAACTCAGCAGCTTGTTGATAGGTAACATCAATTTCACCCATAATCATTTTAATACCACGATCAACTAACTTATTGTTGCTCAATTGCATGTCAACCATTTTGTTTCCTTTTACACGTCCCAATTTGATCATCAACGAAGTAGAAATCATGTTTAAAACCAATTTTTGAGCAGTCCCTGATTTCATGCGTGTACTTCCTGTAACGAATTCAGGGCCAACTTCTGGCGTCATTGGAAATTCTACGGCTTTCGACAAAGGACTTCCTGGGTTGCATGAAATTCCAGCTGTTAAAACACCCATTTTCTTTGCTTCTTCGATTGCTCCAAGAACATAAGGTGTTGTTCCAGATGCCGCAATTCCAACCAAGGTATCGTTCGAATTGATCGTGTATTCCATCAAATCTTTCCAACCTTGTTCAGTATCATCTTCTGCAAATTCTACTGCCTTGCGTATTGCTGTGTCCCCACCTGCAATGATTCCAACAACAATTCCATGCCCCACCCCAAAAGTTGGAGGGCATTCACTTGCATCAACTATTCCTAAACGACCACTTGTTCCTGCACCTATGTAGAATAAGCGCCCACCTGTTTTCATTCGTTCATAACAAGCATTCACAAACGCTTCAATCGCTGGTAATTCTTTTTCAATTGCTAATGGAACAGTTTTGTCTTCATTATTGATATTGCTTAACAAATCAGCGGTAGACATTTTTTCTAAGGCCTCGTAGTTAGAAGATGCTTCTGTTGTTTTACGCATGTGATTGTTTTAAAGAAGTTTAATGAGTAAGTTGGATCGATTGTCAACGCTTATACTAAATAAGCCATCGAATTTGAATCATTCAATTCAACCTCTACGCGTTCTTTCAAGGTTGTTGATAAACTGATTCCTACAAAATCTGCTTTGATTGGATAACGACGATGCGTGCGATCAACTAAGGCAACTGTTTTAATTGATTTTGTTGGTCGTTCCAAAAATTTCATAAGCGAATATTGCATCGTTTTTCCAGAATTCAAGACATCATCAACTAAAATGATATAGGCGTTTTTCAACAAGCTTTCATCGATTGAAACTGAAATAGGAGTATTCCATGGTTCATCTTTATCTACATTAATTTCGAAAACAACAATTTCTTGGTCCGAATTTGTAGCAATAATTCGTTGAATGTCATTCGCGATTTTAAATCCATTACCACAGATTCCACCTATGTAAACCGTAGGCTCTTCAAAGCAATTCTCTAGTACTTGGTGAGCTAAGCGGGTGATTTTTTGTTGAATTTCTGCGTGACTTAAAATGCTATTCATGACTTTTTTGTTTTGTAACAAATTTAGAAATTAAAAGAAGATGAAACGAATTGTTTCGAATGAAGTTTTTCACACGTTTTGATTGAAAGGAAGCAATTTTTCAAATCTTCCAATGGCTGATTTTTTAAAGAAATTATGGCCATTTTCAATTTCAATTACACAATTTGAAATGCCCAATCTTTTAGCGAACCTATATGCTTGCTTTGGACGAATCACTTGATCAAATTTGCCCATTATTATTAGAAAAGGAATACCTTTTTCTTTAAGCGTTTTGGCAATTGCAGCGTTGTCGGGTAACAATAATCGAAAAGCGCGCCATGTTGACGAAGCTTTTTTAAATGTTGTTTGGTTGGAAGCAAACTCATGAACAAATTCCTTGACTTTTGGACGCATTAAATGCAATTTGGTCGCAAGTGTGCTGTAGCGGAGAACTTTCTTAGGATGTTGTTCTAAATAGGTAAAAAGTTTACGTGCTAACCGTTGACGTGAGGACCAATTGTAAAAACTATAATTATCCATACCATCGGGAGCAATTAAGGTCAACGTTTCTATTTGTGCACCAAAAAATGGCGTTAAACAAAGTGAAAACCTACCTCCTTGACTAAATGCTAAAAGATGAAATTTCTGAACGTTTTCTGTGACTAAAATTTGATTAAACAAATGAATAAACTCACTCAATTTAAGCGGTTCTTTTTCAATACGATTTTCTGGAAAGTAGGATTGGCCATGAAAGAACAAATGAATGGAAATAACTCTTCTGTTTTCCTGTGCAAGAAATTCAAAATCTGAAGCAGAACGACCATGACCATGAAAGCAAATAACCGTTTCATCCCCAGTTCCATATGCGTAATATTCGAGTTGGAGTGCATTTTTATCCACGATTTTCACATTCGCTTTCATCTTACAAAGGTAAACAAGATTGTCTTTTTGAAGTGAATACTAAACCGTTTTGTCAAATGCTAGTTCTTAAATTTCTTTAAATAAATAGTTATCCACGTTAATTGTTAAAAACAAGAAAAGAATTGGTTGGGAAGTTGAACTTTTTGGGTTAAATTTGCGCTCAATTTGTTGAATAGTATTCAAAATTGAAAATCAAAAGCAGAAGATGCCAAAAGACACCTCTATCAAGTCCATTTTAATAATCGGAAGTGGACCAATTGTAATCGGTCAAGCATGTGAATTTGACTACTCCGGATCTCAAGCAGCAAGATCATTACGTGAAGAAGGAATTGAAGTAACATTAATCAATTCGAATCCAGCAACTATCATGACGGATAAAGTTGTTGCTGATAACGTTTATTTGCAGCCACTTGAACCAGAAAGTATTATTGAAATCCTTAAAAAACACAAGATTGATGCTGTACTTCCAACGATGGGAGGACAAACTGCATTGAATCTGTGCATCAAATGTGATGAAATGGGTATTTGGGAAGAATACGGAGTTCGAATTATTGGTGTGGACATCAAAGCAATTGAAATTACGGAAAACCGTGAGGAATTCCGTGAGTTGATGTTGAAAATTGGTATTCCAATGGCACCACAAGCAACGGCTAAATCGTTTCTAGAAGGAAAAGAAGTAGCTCAAGAATTTGGTTTCCCATTGTGTATTCGTGCATCTTTCACCTTAGGAGGAGCCGGAGCATCAGTTGTACACGATCCGAAAGAGTTTGATAGCTTATTAGAAAGAGGTTTACAATTGTCACCGATTCATGAGGTGATGATTGACAAAGCTTTATTGGGTTGGAAAGAATTTGAGCTGGAGTTATTGCGTGATGCTAATGACAATGTGGTAATTATCTGTTCGATTGAGAATTTTGATCCGATGGGAATTCACACTGGAGATTCAATTACAGTGGCTCCAGCAATGACATTATCGGATACAACATTCCAACGAATGCGAGATATGGCCATCAAAATGATGCGTTCAATCGGTAATTTCGCGGGAGGATGTAATGTTCAGTTTGCTGTTTCTCCGGATGACGCAGAAGATATTATCGCAATTGAAATCAATCCACGTGTTTCACGTTCTTCGGCATTGGCGTCAAAAGCAACAGGTTATCCAATCGCTAAAATCGCATCGAAATTGGCAATCGGATATCATTTAGATGAATTGAACAATCAAATTACAAAAACAACCTCTGCTTTATTTGAGCCAACGTTGGATTATGTAATTGTGAAAATACCACGTTGGAACTTCAATAAATTCCCTGGAACAGATCGTCGCTTAGGACTTCAAATGAAATCCGTTGGTGAGGTAATGGGAATTGGACGCTCGTTCCAAGAAGCATTGCAAAAAGCATGTCAATCATTAGAGATAAATCGAAATGGTTTAGGAGCTGATGGACGTGAATTAACGAATCAAGATGAAATTTTACACAGTTTAGAGTTCGCAAGCTGGAACCGTTTGTTCCACATTTACGATGCAATTAAATTGGGGATACCGTTCAAGAAAATTGTTGAGAAAACAAAGATTGATATTTGGTTCTTGAAACAAATCGAAGAATTAATCAAACTGGAACGTAAGATTGAAAAATTCCATCTTGATACACTTCCAAAAGAATTGTTGTTCGAGGCAAAACAAAAAGGTTATGCAGATAGACAAATTGCACATTTAGTAAGATGCCTTGAATCAGAGGTGTATAAAAAACGTCAAGAATTTGCAATAAATCGTGTTTACAAATTGGTTGATACGTGCGCAGCGGAGTTTGAAGCGTTGACACCATATTACTATTCAACATTTGAATACGAAAACGAAAGTCCAGTTTCAGACAAGAAAAAAGTTGTTGTTTTGGGTTCAGGTCCAAACCGTATAGGTCAAGGAATCGAGTTTGATTATTCATGCGTGCATGGAGTTTTAGCGGCGAAAGAATGTGGTTATGAAACTATTATGATCAATTGTAATCCTGAGACGGTTTCTACAGATTTCGATACTGCTGATAAATTGTACTTTGAACCAGTTTTCTGGGAACACATTTACGACATCATCATGCATGAGAAACCGGAAGGTGTAATTGTACAGTTAGGTGGACAAACAGCTTTAAAACTTGCTGAGAAATTGGATCGTTATGGAATTAAAATTCTTGGTACAAGCTTCGAAGCCTTGGATTTAGCTGAAGACAGAGGTCGCTTCTCAAAAGTATTAGAAGAGAATAACATTCCTTTCCCGAAATACGGAATCGTAGAAAGCGCTGAACAAGCAATTGAATTGTCAGACGAATTAGGATTCCCATTATTGGTTCGCCCATCATATGTCTTGGGTGGACAAAAAATGAAAATCGTTATTAATAAAGAAGAGTTAGAGCACCACGTAGTTGATATTATCAATGAAATGGGGAATAACCAAATTTTATTAGATCATTTCTTAGGAGGAGCAATTGAAGCAGAAGCAGATGCTATTTGCGACGGCGAAAATGTGTACATCATAGGAATTATGCAGCACATTGAGCCAGCTGGAATTCACTCAGGAGATTCATACGCTGTTTTACCTCCGTACAATTTAGGAGATTTCGTAATGCAGCAAATTGAGGATATTACAAAGAAAATTGCCGTTGCTTTGAAAACGGTTGGATTGATCAATATTCAGTTCGCTATTAAAGATGATAAAGTTTATGTGATAGAAGCGAATCCACGTGCATCTAGGACAGTTCCTTTTATTGCAAAAGCATACGACGAACCATATGTGAATTATGCAACGAAAGTGATGCTAGGCGAGAAAAAAGTGACGGATTTCAACTTCCAACCACGAAAAGAAGGATATGCAATAAAAATTCCGGTTTTCTCTTATGAGAAATTTCCAGATGTTAAAAAAGAATTGGGTCCTGAGATGAAATCAACGGGTGAGGCAATTCGTTTTATTAAGAATTTGAAAGATCCTTTCTTTACAAAGGTTTATTCTGAACGAAACATGCACTTATCTAGATAAGACAAATGGTTGTTGTTGAAGCAAGCGTTACGGGTTTCATTCGAACAATTCTCATCATCATTGGTGCGATAGTGGCATTACGTTTTCTAGGTCAATTAATGATTGCGAAAAGAAACATGGAGGAGGAGCGAGCCATGAATGAACGACAACGAAAATTTGAACAAGAGCGTTCTCAAAAAATAAAATCATTTGGAAAGATGAGTATTCTCGGAGGTTCCAAAAAAAAATCTCAAACAACAGATTATACAGCAGTAGAAGATGTTGATTACGAAGAAGTAAAAGAATAAAAAAGGGAGAAGTTTCAACTTCTCCCTTTTTTATTGATTTCCTAATTAATTATTTTTTCGTTACAAAAGCTTTGATGTTTAACACCTCAACTTCTGGATCTGTATTCGCGGTTACTGAAACCGTTTTTTGTTGATCATCTAATTGTCCAATTTTCGGGTGGAACACAATTTCAATTTTATCTGATTTGCCAGGTAAAATTGGTTTTTCAGGTTTTTGAGCTGTCGTGCAACCGCAGCTTACATCCACTTTTTTAATAATCAATGGTGACTTTCCAGTATTGGTAACAACAAATGAAGCCTTGTTTTCAGAATCTTCTTTGATTTTTCCGAAATCGATTGTCGTTTTATCGAAACTCATTGAAGTTGTTGAGGCTGCATGTTCTTTTTCTTCCGCTTCAATTTCTTTTAGAGACTGTTCGATTTCTGCTTCATTGTTTCCATCTGCAGCAAGTTTTGAAACTACTTCTCCACCTTTTGTTTCGTTCGATTCAGAACAAGCTACTAATCCTAAAACACTTAAACTTACAATAAATAGGTACTTCATAAAATCACTTTTTTTTGCAAAAATAAAAATTACTTTTTAGACAGATTTGCTTTTTCATATTCTCCGTTTTCAATTGCTTTTACAGCGCGCAAAACGATTTCATTTGATTGATTGTACACTTGATAAAATTCGTTGTAACCCCAAATGTCTTGCGCAAGAATTGATTTCAAACGCAATTTTAAGAGGTTTTCACTTGTTTTGTACTGTTCTTCATTGAATTTCAGTTCTTTGTCTTCTTTTTCAACAAATTTAAAGAACTCATCCATCAACTTTTTATCAACTGTAAATCCTTTTAAGTAACTATCGAATGTTGGGTATTGAACCAATAATTCATCTCTGTGCTTGTCTACATATTCTAACGAGAAACTATTGATATGACCATTTTGAATCAAATCTTTGTAGTAATCAGTAATTTCAGTTGTATCCAAAGGAACAAAAATGTCTGGCATAATTCCACCACCACCGTATACAGTTCTTTTTGTTGCCAAAGTTGTGTATTTCAATGAATCAGCTAAGTGTATGGAATCCATGTTTGTAAATTCTCCATTTTTGTAGCGGTTGTTCAAATCATTTCGGTAATCATCAATGTCGTCATATGGTTTTTGAACACAACGTCCAGAAGGAGTATAGTAACGAGCGATTGTTAAGCGCATTTGTGAACCATCCGTTAAATCGATTGGACGTTGAACCAATCCTTTACCATATGTTCTTCGTCCTACAATTAATCCACGATCCCAATCCTGAATGGAACCAGAAAGAATTTCACTCGCTGAAGCTGAATATTCATCCGTTAAAAGCACTAATTTACCTTCTTCCCATAATCCTTTTTTATAGGCTTTTAAGTTACTTCTTGGTTGTGCTCGTCCCTCTGAATAAACAATCAATTTGTCGTCTGATAAAAATTCATCTGCAATCTTTTGAGCCGCATCCAATAATCCACCACCGTTTCCTTGAAGATCGAAAACTAAGTGTTTCATTCCTTTTGCTTTTAATTCTTTGATGCTTTTTTGAACTTCTTCAGATGAACTTCTAGAGAAACTACTTAATTTAATATAGCCAATTTCAGGTGTTAACATATAATAAGCATCAACAGAATTCAATGGAATGTTATCACGTGTTATTACGAAATCCAATGGCTTTTTAGCGTTTTTACGTTGAATCTCAATTTTTACTTTGGTTCCAAGTTCTCCCAATAAACGCTCCTTTACCTGAGCATTTTTCAAGCCGATTCCTGCAACATTTTGATTTTCAATCTTCGTGATTTTATCGCCAGGCAAAATTCCTAATTTTTCTGATGGTCCACCTGGAATAGTAGCAACAACCATCAAGGTATCTTTCAATATTTGAAAACGAATTCCAATACCAACAAAACTTCCGTTAATCGACGAGTTTGCCTCAGCTACTTCTTCTTTACTAATATAGGTTGAATGCGGATCCAATTTTTCAAGCAAGGCAATGATTGCAGCATCTGTTAATTGATCACTGTTCACGGTGTCAACATACATGCGTGACACGTAGGTTAATACTTCATCAAATTTCTGGGTTGTTGCAACTTTGTTTGGATCAGTTTGTGCTAAAGCGCTTACGCTTAAGATTGTGATAAACACGAAGGAGAATACTTTTGTCATAGTCTGTTTTAATGTAGAATACTAATGTAATTCAAATAACGTCGATTTGGTACAAAAAGTGAAGAGCGGTTTTAAAAAAAATGTTAACATGCGATTTTCATCAATAAACAAACGCATGTTGAATGAAAAATGCAAAATGGCGAATTGAAATTGGATTAATTCGTTATTTCGTAAACTAAAGTTAATGTGCATGAAGTTTTTGATTGGATGTTTGATGGTGATTGGATTTGCTTCGTTTGCGAAAGCTCAAGTCCCGGAATTTGATAAGTTGGAAATGCTTTATGCACAGAATCATTATAAAATGGTTTATCGAAAAGCAAATCGCTTGTTGGATATTCCCGATTATGATTGGTCACAAATTCCAAAGTTTTATAAAGCACTAAGTTTATTTCAGTTGAGCCAAAATGAACATTGGTTGATTAACCATCCGAATGCCCTACATGACGCTTCAAAATTGTTTCAAGATATTAAAAAATCAAGTGACGGTAAAAAAGTCTTCAATGCACACATGTATGAAATTTCATTTTTGAAACATGATTTAATTGCTTGGGCGGAGGATTTAAAGCGAAGAAACCAAAAAGAAGAATTTGAGCATTTGCAAAAGGCAATGGCTGGATTGTTTGATGAAATACCAGATTTAGAATATCCGAATGCAAATTCAACTGAATATGCAACAACCAACTCAGATGCAGCATTAGATATGTATGCGAAAGAACGTTTGGCAATTGTAGAGTATGCAAAGAAATTTATTGGGACGCCTTATGTTTGGGCTGGAAATGACCCAAGTGGTTTTGATTGTTCTGGATTCACGAGTTACGTGATGAAAAACTTCAAGAAAGAACTTCCACGAAGAGCAATTGACCAATACGCTTCATCTCATCAATTAAAAGAAAAAAATGTAATGATGGGAGACTTAGTTTTCTTTGACAATGGCTCTGGAATATCACATGTTGGAATGATCATTTCTGAAAAAGGTAAACCACTTGTAATGATTCACGCAAGTTCTTCGAAAGGCGTTGTAATTACGGAAATTGAAAAATCAGATTATTGGTTGAAACGCTTGTATGGATTTGGAACCTACGTTTATTGATTCGTTGCTTTCAAATTCATCAATGAAGCAAGTGCAAAAGAAATTGTACAAGCAAGAAACAAATAGGTAATCGATAGGTGTACGAAATGTTGTTCTAGTTTGAACACTAACGCAATAAAAATTAATCCCCCAGTGATATAATAAAGAAATAGGGTAGGCAGCGCTAGTGCATTTTTGAAGAGTTGGATGCGATCGATGAATCCATAGAAAATAATAAGAAAGAAAAGCGCGAAAGAACAATTCCAAGTTGATTTCAAGATATCAGCATTGAAATAGTCAATACAAATTAGTGCACAATTGACAATCCCCAAAATAGAAAAAATGCTGTATAATCTTGTGTGTCTTGCTTTAATGCGATACAATGAAAGAAACATTCCAATTGCCAAAAGCGTACCAATCAAAAGCAATGAATAAGGATAAATGCTTGCCGTAAATAGTAATTTATAAGTGCTGAAAATCAACAATCCTAAAAATATCCATAAGAATGACAAATTGATGTTTCGAATCATTTCGCTGCAATTATAGAACGAATATACACAAATGATTTATGTTCATTGAATTCTGATGAAAAGTTTAAACAGTTTGAAGTCTTCTGTTTTTCTCAACAGCACATATTAAATTCCATAAAGCTCTCGCACCAACATTTGCATCCCAATCATCATCTTTACCTGGAGCAACTTCGTTTAAATCAAATCCGACAACTTTTCGACCAGATTCAACTAATTTAAACAACAAGTAATTTACTTCTTCTAGTTTGAAACCACCGGCAACCGGTGTCCCTGTGTTAGGACATAATTCAGGAGATAAACCATCAATATCAAATGAGATGTAAACATTCGAAGGTAAATCAGCGATAATTCGATCAACCTGAGCATTCCATGTTTCGCCATTAAATTGACCTTCTTTTAAATTCCAATCGAAATAGGTGCTAACACGTCCGTTACTATTCTCAATTAAATCTACTTCCGACTGAGCAATATCACGGATTCCAACTTGAACCAGTTTTGTCAAGTTTGAACAATTTTTCAAGCAATTAAACATGATGCTCGCATGTGATTGATTGAACCCTTCATACGCATCACGCAAATCAGCATGCGCATCGATTTGTAAAATTCCAAATGCTTCACCTTTTGCATCAATCGCTTCAATTAAACCAAGTGGAGTAGAATGTTCCCCTCCTAAAACTCCAACTAGTTTTCCTTGAGCTATTAAATCAGTTGCACGTTGTTTCAGATTTTCTTTCAATGCGTTTTGTGCTTCAGCGATTGTATTTACCGTTTCCTGAAATGCAACATTTTCTTCTAATTTCCCACCATTTTCAAGAAAGTCAATGTATTCAACACCTTCTATGCAAAGTTTTGTATTGATTTCTTTCCATTCTTGAGAGATCGGAGTTAAATAGATTTTCGTCTGATACGCATTCTCCAATTTCGGGTGGTAGAAATCCAATTGCGTTGAAGCGTCCAAAATTGCTTGTGGACCATCACTTGTTCCTTTTCCGTATGAAGCAGTTGCATCCCATGGAATTGGAATCATTACAATATCAGCTTCTTGTTCTGTTACTGGAAAACCGAATAAATTTCCGTTGGCAATTCCAACTCCGTTTGGATCGAATGACATAGTTTACTAATTTGAATATTTGAACATTTAATTATTCGAATATTCATTGTTGGGGACAATGAATTTTTCGATGGTTAAATTCACCTCATAGCTTGCACTTGATTCTTTAAATTTTGAACCATTGAATTCACTATTCTTCAGGTATTTGATAAAAAGACTTAATTGAGATGATATGTTTACAAGTTGATTTGATAAATCATTGAAGTTTTCTTGACTGATTAGATTTAAATCAAATGCTCGGTATAATTGAGATTTAATTTCACCGGCACTGCCTTTGGAATAATAGAGAAATTGAATAAATTCTTTGTTACCCTCTCGTTCAAATCCTTCAGCTATATTATCCATTATACTACCTGATGTTTTGAATATATGATTTTTCAGAAAACCGAATTTTAAAACATCAACCAAAAACAAAACATTAAATAGATTCTTGTTAAAACTTCTAGCATCTTGCCATATTTTTAAATCTTCGAATCTATTTAATGTTGCCATGTAATGTTTATTCAAAAATTTGAATATTCAATAATTTGAAAAAAAACTTGAATAGTTTTCAAATCTTCAAATTGTCAAATCTTCAAATTCAACTCATTTTTTAAGAAGCGCTTTCACAAAGTTTGGAGTTGCGAAGCTTCCTTTATGAACGTCTGAATTGTAGTAACGTAATCCTTTCGTGTCAACAAATGCATCAATTACTGATTCGTTCGAAACAGTTTTAGGATGTTTATCACCTTTGATTCCGTATTGGAACGACCACATACCAGTTGGGTAGGTTGGAACGAAGAATAAAGAAACAGGCGCATTATTTGCTCCAAAAATATCTTGAAGCGTATGATTCAATTCAGCAAATGCTTTTTCGTTGAATTTTGGTGATTCACCTTGTGCAACAAGAATTCCATCTTTTGTTAAAGCGTTGTAACAGTTTGTGTAGAATTCTACAGAGAATAAACCTTCAGCTGGACCAACAGGATCTGAACCATCAACAATGATCAAATCGTATGATTCAGGTTTTGCATTTTTGATGAAAGCAATTCCATCGTCAACAATCAAATCCAATTTAGGATTATCGAAAGCCGCTGCAATTTGAGGTAAATGTTCTTTACAAGCAGTAATTACTTCACCATCGATTTCAACCATCGTTACTTTTTCAATTGAATCATGACGTAAAATCTCACGAACAGTTCCGCCGTCACCACCACCAATAACTAATACATTTTTAGCATTCCCGTGCGTAAACATCGCTGGATGCGAAATCATTTCATGGTAATGGAATTCATCTTCGATTGTTGTCATAACCATATCGTCCAATGCTAACATTTTACCGTATTTATATGATTCAATGATACGGACACGTTGGAAAGGAGATTGAACATCAAAGAAAACTTCACCTGTAAAACGCAATGAAAGCGCTTGGTACTCATCTTTATCAGTGAACCAAACATTGCGTGTAAAGAACTCAGGATTTCTCCATTCTCCAGCTTTTTGGCGCATCGTACTCATGTCGAAATCGTTTCTTGTCAACAAATTGACAGAACCACGCTTCATTTCAATTGCAGAATAAGAAAGTGATTTGAAACATTCTTTTAAATGATCAAATGAAATCCAAGCATCCATATCACCACATGTAAACAAATCTACGGCAGCATAACCATATTCAGGCCATGTATGAATCGCTAAATGACTTTCTTGAATTACCACTACACCAGAAACTCCCCATGGAGAAAAATGGTGAAATGTTGAATTGATAACTGTTGCTCCAGCTTTTTGCGCTGCAGCCACCATGTCTCTTTCAATTCCTGCCACATCGTTCATGATGTGCGGGTCACAATTCATAAACTCTACGAGGATATGATTCCCAAGTGCTGTACTCATTTCTTATCTGTCAATTTTAATTTGGGCGCAAAGGTAAGTGTTTCTGATAGAAGTTCTATAATAATGGTTACAAATCTCGGATATAATGTCATTTTAATTTTTTGATAAATCATCCATGAAACAGAAAAGTTTATTGTTTAAAATTGAAAGTATGGTGGAATTTGGTGAAATATTCATTTATAAGTGCTTTTTAATCATTTTGTAAAAATGATATACGTAAATCTACGTAGATTGCCCTCAGTAAAAATTATCAAGAATCCAACTGGGTAATTTTTTATTTTTTTGAAACCATAACAGTATGAAAAAAACTACATTACGATTATCAAATCGCGGTACCTTATATATAGGTTTAAGCGCAATGACTTTTTTCTTTCATTCAAAGTCCTTTTCTCAAACAAC
>JBDLVK010000007.1:0-13869 GCA_039804825.1 Bacteroidota bacterium | reverse complement strand
AAGCAGAATTTCCCTAATTTTGTGCCACCAATTACAAGACGGTCCGGTAGTTCAGTTGGTTAGAATACATGCCTGTCACGCATGGGGTCGCGGGTTCGAGTCCCGTCCGGACCGCCAACTTTAATTTAAGTCTCTGATTTTCAGGGACTTTTTTTATGCCCGGTGCTAAATGGGGTGCTACAAAATGGATTTCAAGGATTTTCATCACTTGATGGTAGGGTAGAACAGCATCAACTAACAGGGTAGCCAAGGTTCTTCTTGCAGTGTGAATAACAATCATTTGATGTTTTTTAAGTACTCACGAACCTTTTTCCACCTTTGGTTGACTTCTTTTCCACAGTAATATTCATTGATGGAATCTTTTGACATATTACTTTAATTTCTCGTAATACAATTGTGTCACTATAAGGATTCGGGAAGTCGTACTTATATTTCTCCCCAAGTCGTTTGAGAGTATCGAACGAAGGAATTTGGCATACTTCCCCTGTTTTTTTTGCTCTGAAGGTATAAACCTTAGTATTCGACAAATTTCAGGTCTAACCGATAAAATGTCATTAACTACCATTATGTAAGTAAAGAAGACCGTACTAAAACTTGGCCTGATTAAATAAGGTGTTTGAAAATCTTTTTTTTAAACAAAACTGGATTGGATATTGAAATAAGAATAAGGTCAAAACCCGTAATCACAGATACATTAGACTACTCTATTGAATGGAATCCAGTATACAATAGATCATTATCACGAGGAGGATCAGGGGCAGGAGAGCCCTGCAGGGGGCGCCGTATCCGAAACACATAAAGAGGATTTAACTTGCTAGAAGTACCTTCAATCCCTTTTATGAAATAAAAATTTCTGCGAAAAATCTCCCGTAATATGAAAAGTCTAAAAATAACGTTCAAAAATTTCCAGTAAAATTCTTGGAATTTTAAGTCATTGAGACATTTCTTAGAATTCTTTGAGGCAATGTGTCTGGATTCAACCTCAAAGTCATTTTCCCAATATGACTTTAACCGAGTAAGTCTATTATACATTATACCATCGTTTAGGGTCCTAATCTGAAGATGGTGCACATATTCATGAATGATTGTGCCAGAAAGTCTTGTATTGATCTTGTATTGAGTTATAAGTGTATAGACTTTTATCTTCTTTTTATATTACTGATTATTCCCTGAGTAATTGGTTTTTGGTCAGCTTGAGTTAATTCAGATTTGTTTCATTCCCACCGTCTCCACCTCCAACTATAATTTAAGACTCCTGATTAAATATACTTTGTAACATTATTCATAGTATTTGTCTATTTTTCGAAAGTATATTTAGGAAGGATTCCCCAATTTTATTAAATGAAGACTTTTATTAATTCGCTTCTTTTAGCTTTTATTATACTGCTTGCTAATTCATGTTCCTTCAAAAAAGAATACAAATACCGTATTGTTTTTTTGCAATGCTGCCACGATGATTGGCGAAATGTGATGAATAGTGAAATGAGAAGGGAGTTGGCATTTCATCCAGATATTAAGTTTGAAATCATTGAATCGTATAGTGACACTAAAAAGCAATTAGAACAGATTAAGGAAATTGATAAGCAAAAAATTGACTTATTAATTATTTCTCCCAACGAATCCAAGTCCTTTTCCACTGCTATCGATGAAATATATAAGTCGGGGATTCCCGTAATTTATGTTGATCGAAAAACTAATTCCGAACAATATTCTGCCTTCATTGGAGCAGATAACTATGAAATAGGAAAAACGGCAGGCAAGTTTATCGCTAGTCAGTTTAAAGGTCGAGGTAATGTCATTGAATTAGAATTGGAAATGACCTCATCACCTGCCGTCGAAAGAAATCGTGGATTTAATGAGGCTATTAACCTTTATCCCGAACTGAATAAAGTGGCGACTCTCGAAGTCAAAAATATCGAATTGGATATAAATAAGAAATTAGCAGGTATATTAAAAAATCACCCTGAAACGAATATTATTTTCGCGCACACTGATTTTTTAGCATTATCAGCCTATCGGACGGCCCAAAAATTAGGGAAAGCAAAAGACTTATTCTTTGTTGGAATTGATGCAATTCCAGTGATAAATGGTATGCAATTGGTTAAAAATGGTACATTAAATGCCACTTTATTGTATCCTACGGGTGGCGCTGAGGTAATCCAAACCGCTGTTAAAATTCTAAATAAACAGGCCTATAATAAAGAAACGAAGCTTTTGACCAATGTGATAACATCGGATAATGTCAATATTATGTTATCCCAAATCCAGAAAATAAAAGAACAACAAGTTGAAATTGAGCGGGAAACATTAAAAATTAATGATTTGAATAAAACCTACTCAACCCAAGGAAACCTTTTATATTTTATAACTGCTTTGCTTACGGTCATGGTTGTTTTAGGGGTTTTTCTATATTTTCTTTTAAATGAAAAACAGCAGTCTAATCGAATTTTAGAAGAGCAGAATTTGGCAATTCTCGAACAAAAAAATGAAATAGAAAAAGTGTCTCTTTTAGCAAAAAAAGCAACAGAAGACAAAATGAGGTTTTACTCCTATATTTCACATGAATTCAAAACACCTTTGAGCCTGATCCTTACTCCGACTGAGGATTTGTTGCAAAGAAAAAGTACTGACTTAAAGGAAATACAATCAACTCTAAAATTGATCAATAAAAATGCTTATCGCCTATTACGTCTCGTTGATCAATTTTTAGAGATGAGAAAGTTGGATGCTGGGAAAATGGAATTAGAAATTGGGCAAAATGATTTAGTTGCTTTCATCAAAGAAATAGTACAGGATTTTAATTTAAAGGCAAAACAAAAACAGATCGATCTTCAATTTATTAGTCCTTTTAAAGAGATTCAATTCGGTTTTGATCCTGAAAAATTAGATAAGGTCTTGTTCAATCTCATTTCTAATGCTTTCAAATACACCCCAGATGGGGGCTTAATTCACGTGTCAATTTTAAGAAATATAGATAAAATTGAAATAAACATTGCCGATAACGGGATCGGTATGACCCCCGAAGAAAAAGCTAATGCTTTTGATTTGTTTTACAGAGGAAACAAAAATATTTCTTTAGGAACGGGTTTAGGCTTGGCTCTTTCACAAGAGTTTGTTGCCTTGCACAAGGGAGAAATCACGATAAATTCAGAAAAAGGCAAAGGGACCACCTTCAGAATTATACTTCCTATCATGGAGGTAAAGCACCTTTTGTTAGAAAAACCTGTACTAGTTTCTTCTAAGAATATCACTGAATTTGAGGAGGATAGTACTCTCATGATAGAAAACAATACGCAACTCACGTTTGAGAACACGCTAATCGTGATTGAAGACAATCAAGATTTGAACCAATTTCTAACCCAAAAATTAGGGAAAAGCTATACTGTAGTGGCTACGGATAACGCAGAAGATGGTTGGCAAGAAATTTTAACCTGTATTCCTGATATGATTATTTGTGATGTGATGTTACCCGGTATGGATGGCTTCGCTTTGACGCAGAAGGTAAAATCTGATTTCAGAACCTCTCATATTCCGGTAATTTTATTGACTGCTAAAAGTCAAATTGAAAGTCAAATTGAAGGGACAAAAGCTGGGGCTGATGATTATATTTTAAAACCGTTCAACCAGCAATTATTAGAGGAAAAATTGAAAGGTTTGGTTGAAAATCGAGAACGTATGAGACGCAGATTCTCAACTGAAGTTATTCATCCCAATCAAGTTCAGAAAGGAGAAAGAAGATTTTTAATTGAATTTGAAGCATTAATCGAAAAGAATATTCAAGACAGTTCACTATCAGTCGAGAAATTAAGTCAAGAGTTAGGAATGTCCAGAGTTCAGTTATTTAGAAAAATATCAGCCTTGACAAACCGAAATGTGGCGGATTACATTGCTGATTATAAATTGCGAAAAGCCAAGATTCTCTTAAATGATCATGAAAAAAACATTTCTGAGATTGCTTACGAGTTAGGCTTCAGTACGCCAAGTTATTTTACGACCTTTTTTAAACAGAAAACAGATAAGACGCCAAGTGATTGGCGGAATAGTTAAATGTATCAATTGTGGTATTTTGTGTTACAATCCTTGTATCAAGGGATTTATCTCTTTATAAATATTATGTAAAGTGTTGATAATAAATCATTTACAAATTGTTACAGAACTGTAAGTATTTGAAAGAATTCTAATATCCTACCCTAAAGTATTGCTCTAATTTTGATTCATCAAAAACGTAACAAGTTTGTAATGAATCAAAATATTAAAATATTTTTCTGGTCGCTCTCGGCTTCTTTGGGTGGTTTTCTTTTTGGCTTTGATACGGCCGTAATTTCTGGAGTTGAACAAACACTTCAAAAACTTTGGGAACTCAATTCCTTAGAACACGGAGTGACCGTTTCCATTGCTTTAATAGGTACTGTTGTAGGCTCTCTAATTGGGGGTATTCTTGCCGATAAATTTGGCAGAAAAAAATCGCTTTTCATTATCGGTATTCTTTATTTGCTTTCTTCTTTAGGTACCGCTTATGCTTTCGATTGGTCGGTATTTTTAATATTCAGATTTATGGGTGGTCTTGGCGTTGGTGTTTCATCGGTCGTTGCTCCCTTGTACATATCTGAAATCGCTCCAGCTCACAAGCGTGGACGCTTGGTAGCGATGTTTCAGTTCAATATCGTTTTAGGGATTTTAATGGCCTACCTGTCAAATTACTTTTTATCTGGTATAAGTGAAAATGAGTGGCGTTGGATGTTAGGAGTACAAGCCTTCCCTTCGCTTATTTTTACCATTACGGTTATGTTAATTCCTGAAAGCCCACGTTGGTTGATTCTTCAAAGAGGAGATGTTTCCACCGCTCGAAATATTCTTCATTCCATTGACAAAGATGCTGCTGAGCAGATCATCGTCTCAATCCAGAAAAATACTACTAAAGTGAAAGTAGTTTTGTTCCAAAAAGCCTATAATCGTCCAATCTTGTTAGCAGTATTATTTGCGGTATTTAACCAAGTTTCTGGTATCAATGCAATTATATATTTCGCTCCTCGCATTTTTGAAATGGGAGGTATTGGTAAGGATTCAGCTTTATTGTCTTCGGCGGGAATTGGGCTAATGAACCTCATTTCTACATTGTTAGGTATTTCGATGATTGATCATTTTGGACGCCGAACCTTAATGAAGGTGGGCACCGTCGGACTTATTCTTACACTTATTTTGGTTTCTCAGGCATTATTTAGCCAACAAATGAGTTTAAATGTTCCTTTTTATCTTTTCGCGTATATCTCTTTCTTTGGTTTCTCTCAAGGAGCAGTTATTTGGGTATTTATCTCGGAAATCTATCCTAATGAAGTCCGAGCTAATGGACAAGCCTTAGGCAGTTTTACACATTGGCTAATGGCGAGTTTCATCACTTTTACTTTCCCTTATTTTGCTGAAACCTTTGGGGGTGGGATCGTCTTTGCCTTTTTTGCTTCTATGATGGTTTTACAATTGCTTTTTGTATGGAAACTCATGCCTGAAACTAAAGGAAAATCACTTGAAAACATGGATAATATAATAATTACGCACTAGAAATATGCTGAGTCATAAAAACAAGATCATTTGCTTTGGCGAAATGCTTTGGGATATGCTTCCTACAGGAAAAGTGCCTGGTGGAGCCCCCATGAATGTTGCTATTCAATTGAAAAATATGGGTAATAATGCTGTAATCATTAGTAGAGTAGGCACAGATGATTTAGGGAATGAGTTGCTCAGATTTATAAAAGATAATGGGCTATCAACGCAATTTATCCAACACGGACAAACGCACCTAACTGGTGTTGTGAAAGTGAATATTGAAGATAAAAATAATGTTAGCTACAAAATTGTTAAACCGGTGGCTTGGGATTATATCGGAGTAGAAAATGATGCATTGGAAGCAGTGGAAAATTCGGATTGTTTCGTCTTTGGAAGTCTCTCAGCCAGGTCAGAGGAAACCTTTAATACACTTAAAAAACTTTTGGAGGTGGCAAAGTTTAAAGTGTTGGACATTAATTTACGCCCACCTTATTACAACAAAGAAACTATCACGTTTTTACTGAAAAAGACAGATTTTCTGAAACTTAATCACATTGAATTAGATGAAATATCAGGCTGGTTTTGTACCAAAGGGACAATTCAAGAAAACCTAATCCATTTGTCCGAATTGTTTAACATCGATACGATTTGTGTAACACAGGGTGAAGATGGAGCAATGCTTTTACATCGAAAGGAGTTTTTCCACAGTCCGGGATTTGTGGTTGATGTAGTGGATACAATTGGCAGCGGTGATTCTTTTTTAGCCTCCTTTATCTCAAATTTCTTAAAAAACGTCGCCCTAGAAAATGCCCTGATTGAAGCATGTGCAGTGGGAGCATTTGTGGCCACCCACCATGGAGCCTCTCCTCTTATTTCCAAAGAACAAATTCAGCTTTTAATAAATAATCATTCAGTACGAGTTCCTTTTAGTAAAGTTTAATACATACAATTAAAACAATTCAAATTATGAAAAAAACCCTATTATCTTTTATTGTGATGTTTTTAACATTACAAGCGGCTTATGCCCAACGCCAGGTGACTGGCACGGTCCGAGGAGGCGACAATAATGTGCCTCTCATCGGTGCAAGTGTACTAGTGACTGGTACAAAAATTGGTGCAATCACCGATGTAAATGGTAAGTTTTCAGTTTCAGTTTCTGAAAGTGCTTCTACTATTCAAGTAAGTTTTAGTGGGTATGAAAAACAGGACGTATCCATTAAAGGAGTTAGCGATGTACAAATTACCTTAGCTTATGGAAAAGAATTGAGCGAAGTAGTAGTAGTTGGTTATACATCTCAAAGAAAACAAGATTTGACTGGATCAGTGGTGGTGGTTGATTTGAAACCCATCAAAAATATCAGCTCAGGTAACCCGATGCAATCTTTGCAGGGGCGTGTACCTGGTTTGTATATTGAAAAAGATGGTTCTCCTAATGGAAGTAACTCCCGAATTTTGATTCGTGGAGCCAATACTTTAGGAAATAACGACCCGCTTTATATCATTGATGGAATTCCAACTACTCGTCCTGAGGTGTTCCAAAACATGAATCCAGCCAATATCGAATCAGTTCAAGTATTAAAAGACGCTTCGGCGGAATCTATTTATGGAGCTAGAGCCTCGAATGGGGTTATAATCGTTACCACCAAAAATGGGGGTAATACAGACGGAAAAATTGAATTTCAATTCAACAGCAGTATTTCTGCGCAATCAGAAAAATCGATGCGTTTTAATATGTTGAACTCTTTAGATAGAGGTAAAGCCTTATGGCAAGCCTCTGTCAATGATGGACAAGATCCCGCTGCTGGTTATGGTGATATTTATTCCTTTGACTGGAATAATAATTTCCAAAGTCCAAAATTAAATGGCGTTACCCTTAAACCTTATGTAGGTGGAGACGCTAATACGCCAGTAGGTGATACCAATTGGCAAGATGTCATGTACAAAACAGGTATCGTGACAAAAAATGATTTTACTGCTTCTTATGGCAACAAAAATTCTTCGTTAGAAATCAATATTGGGCAATTGAAAAATACGGGGATGTTGCGTTATACGAACTACGACCGTTTGAGCGGAAGCATCAACGCCATAACGCGTGCATTCAATGATAAATTAAAGTTTGGTGTTAATCTTCGTGTCGCGAATTCAAATGAAACACTTACTGCAAGAGATTTGGGAGGTGCTTCAACTACTTTTTTAGCTGCTACTCTTGTCCCAACTATTCCTGTTTTTCAGAAAGACGGCAAAACATATGCTGGTGCATCAGGTGGTGGATATTCGGATAGAAATAACCCTTTGCACATGCAAGAACTTGCGAAATGGAACAATGCAAATCGTTTGAGTTCGTTTGGAAACATTTTCGTAGAAATTCAACCGATCAAAAACCTCTTTTTCAAATCGAATCTGGGCGTTGATAACGCGACATACTTAAATAAGGTGATAACGCCTACATTTTCGGAAGGCGCTTTTAACCGCACGACAAACAGCTTAGCTTTTGACCAAAATCATTACGTCAGTACAACTTGGTCAAATACATTGCGTTATAATTGGGATTTGAATGCGAAGAATCAATTCAAATTCTTAGTTGGTACTGAATATATCAAAACAGATTTGGATTTTCAATTCACGAAGAAAGAAGGATTTGCTCTTCAATCAGAGGATTATTTTACGCTAAATGCTGGAACAGGAAACACCACTGTTTCAGGAGGTTCTACAGGAAGTCGTTTATTCTCTCAATTTGCTCGTGTTGATTATAATTTTTCAGATAAATATTTAGCTGCTGTTACCGTTCGTCGTGATGGTTCATCTCGTTTTGGTTCAGATAATCAATATGGAATTTTCCCTGCAGCCTCTTTAGGTTGGAGAATTGACCAAGAGAATTTTATGAAGAGTAATAAAATTTTCTCTGAACTCAAGGCAAGAGTCGGCGTAGGTCGTGTAGGTAATCAACAAATTGGTGATTTAGCTCGTTTTGGTCTATTTGATACAAGATACGGAACAACTCAGGCTCAATTAGTTGGTGGTTTTTGGGAACAATATATGAACATCGGTACAGCTTATTCTTTGTCTGGAGCTAATACCGGGACATTGCCTTCAGGATTTGTTCAAACACAAGCGGCCAATTCGGGATTAAAGTGGGAAACTACAGACGAAATTAACGTAGGTCTAGATTATGCCATTTTGAACAATAAAATTTTTGGATCATTTGATTATTTCACGCGTAATACTTCCGGTATTTTGATTACGCCACCAGTAGCGGCAACTCTTGGTGAGGGACAATCAAAAGCAGTGAATGGTGCGTCAAAATCAAATAAAGGCTGGGAATTTGTATTAGGATACCGTGGATCAGTAGGAAATGATTTGAAATTCAATCTTGTTTCAAACTTTGCACATTTCAGAGATGAAATTACCGAATTGCCAGAAAATGTACGTCCAGCTTATGCAGGGAACTTGGTAAATACCATTATTGGACATTCACAATTTGATATTTTCGGTTACAAGACCAATGGACTTTTCCAATCGCAAGCTGAAGTAGATGCGGCTCCTAAACAAATAGGTGCTGGCCCAGGAAGAATTCGATATGTGGATATTAACGGAGATAATAGAATTGATGATTTGGACAGAACTTGGATTGGTACCACTTTACCAGCACTTGAATATGGATTACGATTGGATTTGACCTATAAAAAATTCGATGCCTCTATTTTCGGTTCAGGAGTAGCGGGTAGAGAAGGTTTTGATGTGTATACCGTTTTCAATAATTTAATGAGAAGTAGAGAAAATGTTGGTCCCGGTGTATTTAACGCATGGACACCCCAAAACACAAATACCAATGTGCCTGCTCTAACATTGAAGGATAACAATGGGGAAGGTCGTACGTCTGACTATTTCATCGTCAATACTTCGTATTTCAAAATGCGAAACATACAAGTAGGTTATACCCTCACTCCTAAATCTGTATTTTCAAGAATTCGTTTTTATGGAATGGCTGAAAACCTATTTTGGTTTAAAAGCAAGAATTACTTGAGCCCAGATCCAGAGCGTATTGACCTTGACCCTGTGCCGATTCCAAAAACCTTCACTTTCGGAATTAACGCATCTTTTTAAACCTAAATCGAATTAATGAATGACCTCCAAGGGGGTAATAAAACTTAAATTTTTAAAAAAAATGAAAAACATAATAGTTTCAACTATAATCGTTTCGAGCCTATTTTTATTCGGCTCCTGCCAGGATGAACTAAATTATACACCCACAGGTGTATTGTCTTCATCTGATTTGACCTCTCCAGCGGCCATTGATGGTTTGGTGACATCTGCTTATGCGGCCATTGGAAATGGTGATATGATTGGACCCATCTATAGTGACTGGGTATACGGAAGTGTTCGTTCTGACGATGCCTACAAAGGTGGGGGTGGTACGGGTGACGTTGGAGAAATAGATGCCTTAGAACACTATAATCTGACTACTCCTACGCTTGGTGCCTTTGTAACTCGTTCTTGGCAAAACCTTTTCAAGTCAATTTCTAGATGTAATGTCGCCCTTCGTGCCGTAAATACTCTAGATGAAGCCAAATATCCATCTAAAAAAATACGTTTAGCTGAATTGCGTTTTTTAAGAGGGCATAGCTACTTTGTTATGAAAAGATTGTACAAAAACATTCCTATTTTCGATGAAACTATTTCTGATGAAGAGATTCTAAAAGTTTCTAATACGATAAGTAATGATGAATCTTGGAATAAAATTGCGGCCGATTTTCAATTTGCTATTGATAATTTACCAACTACACAACAAGAGGTAGCTCGTGCAAATAAGTTAGCAGCTCAAGCTTATTTAGCCAAGGTGCGGTTGTACCAGGCTTATGAGCAAGATGCAACTCATAAAGTTGTAAATATCAATAAAACAAAATTGCAAGAGGTTGTTTCCCTTACACAAGCAGTTATTTCTTCTGGGAAATATAGATTAAGCTCAGACATTGCAGATAATTTCTTGCCGGAAACGGAGAATGGTCCAGAATCCATCTTTGCTATCCAATTTACTGTGAATGATGGAACGACGGCAGGACGTATGAGCTACGAAGATGGCTTGAATTATCCTCACGGTGCTCCACAATATGGGTGTTGTGGATTTCATGCAGCAAGTCAAAACTTAGTGAATGCACATACAACGGATATTGACGGTTGGCCAAATTTTGAAACATTTAATGACAGCAATGCAAATTTGAATACTCAAACCGTTGATCCACGCCTTGACCACACTGTTGGAATCGATGGACACCCGTACAAATATGATAATTCAAAACCTTTCAGCAATAGTTGGGTACGTGATGCAGGTGTTTATGGCAATTTTCATACCATGCGTTTTCAACAATTGGCCTCTAGTGGTTCTTATTTCAAACTTGGACCATTTATGGGAACCGCAAAAAATTATGATATTCTCCGATTCGATGATGTCCTGTTAATGCAAGCCGAAGCTTACATTCAATTAGGACAACATGAGAAAGCCTTAGACATCATTAATCAAATCAGAAATAGAGCAGCGGCAAGTACGGGAAGACTAAAAAAAGCAGACGGGACATTTGCTTCCAAGTATAATGTAAAGCCTTATTCATCTACAATCTGGACACAGAATTTTGCTTGGAAAGCATTAATGTGGGAGCGAAGAATTGAATTTGCTACAGAAGGCTCACGTTTTTTTGACTTAGTTCGTTGGGGTATTGCTGAACAAACTCTTAATGGATACATTTCAAAAGAGAAAGTTAGAAGACCGTATTTAGCTACAGCGAAATTTACAGCTGGAAGGGATGAATATCTACCAATTCCACAAGCGGAAATCACTTTTACGAATGGTTTATACAAGCAAAATCCAGGCTTCTAAAACATCTAACAATTTTAGTAGAGGTTAAGAATGATTCGAATGGTAGTAGTTTTCTACTACTACCATTTTTTTTTCTAATTCATCAATTAAAAACTCAAAATCAATGCAAAAATTAGTCACTTTTTTGGCTGTTGTATGCCTGTTAAATGCTTGTATCCCATCTGCTACTTACCGTCCCGCTTACCATTTCACTCCGGAGAAAAATTGGGTGAACGACCCCAATGGATTAGTCTATTTGGATGGAGAGTACCATCTTTTTTATCAGTATAATCCAGCGGGAGATAAATGGGGGCACCTGAGTTGGGGGCATGCTGTGAGCAAAAACCTTAAAACTTGGGAAGAACTACCGCTTGCCATTCCTGAAACGATGAACGCGGATGGTTCAACTAACATGGTATTTTCAGGAGCGGCCGTTGTGGATAGTCTTAATACGTCGGGCTTTTTTGAGAAAGGTTTTACCAAAGGTATGGTGGCCATTTATACTTCTCACTTAGATAAAAATGGAGAAGGTATGGCACAGAGTCAAAGTTTGGCTTATAGTTCTGACAAAGGAAGAACATGGAAATTCTATGAAAAGAACCCTGTCTTAGCTATCGGCTTGAAGGATTTCAGAGACCCCAATGTATTTATGCAAGACGGAAAGTGGAAAATGATTGTTGCAAAACCACTGGAATTTATGGTGCAGATCTACGAATCTACGAATCTGAAAGAGTGGACATTATTGAGTGAGTTTGGCAAAACGGGTGATGTAGCAAAGATTTGGGAATGTCCATCTCTATTTAAGGTTCCTGTCGAAAATTCAGATAATTCAAAATGGGTAATGCTGGTTTCGAGCGCAGCGGAGGCCACAGAATTTACTGGGATGCAATATTTCGTAGGGGAATTTGATGGAAAATCATTCGTGTCAGACAAACAAGAAGGGGTTTTAAGATTGGATCGAGGGAAAGATTTTTATGCGGCAATCCCCTTTCAAAACCTCCCTTCAAAAGACAATAATCCAATCATTATGGGTTGGTGTAGCAACTGGAGCTATGCAGCAGATATTCCTTCAGAAGGTAGGAGAGGGATGTATTCTATGCCACGAAAATTATCTTTGGTCAAAGAAAATGGGCAATTTCGTTTAGTTCAAAAGCCAATCTATTCCAATCGTATCCACTCCAAAGAGTTAATACTGAAAGCGAGTGAATTGAAAAAACCGAAAACTTGGGAAATGAAAAATAATTCCTACAAACTAGGCTTAGTTATTGACTTAGGAAATTCCAAAGGTTTTGCAATGGAATTGCTAAAAAATGAGGAAGAGAAATGTGTGCTAACTTATAATGCAATGACTCAAAAATTGTTTTTTGACAGAACAAAGTCTGGAAAAATTGACTTTAACAAAAATTTCTCAAGTATCGAAACTATGCAGGTGGTTCCCCAAAATGGCGTCCTGAAACTGGATATTTTTGTAGATAATTCAATTGTTGAAGTATTCGCCAATGAAGGTGAAGCCGTATTGAGTGATTTGGTTTTCCCCCAAAAAAATGGAGGGAAAATAATCCTTTCTTTGTTAAAAGATTAATAAGGCACCATGTTAAATTTATTCCATTTGGTTTAATTATTAATTAATTGTTCCAGAATATTCTTTTTTATTAATTTTCGATTAAAAAGTAATAAAAAAGAATATTCTGGAAAGAATTATTCCCAGTTCGTACCTTAAAAAAATCTGTAGGTTGTTTTGAAATGGTAAATACGGTTCCTTTTTATTTTTTATATAAATGGTTGATCCCGCACTTATGAGGCTACTGGAACTATCATTTATTTTAAAAGGGTTGTCAAATTTTTGAGATCATTTTTATTACTTTAAGGCATTTAATTATGGAAACATTTGCTGCAATTAAACTTGGTCCTAAGCTAAATAAAATTGATGGTACCCCGAATGAAAGACGTGGGATAAAACCAAAAAGCAAACCCAAGCACCCAACATTGAAACCTCGTATTCATAAATCTGGAGATTCTAAAAAGTAGGGTAGGTGGTGCTAAAACCGAAGCGAAACGACCTGATTTGATACAATTTCGATACAATTAGATTAATCAATATAATACCTATACTATTATATTTTGACGTTTTTGTCCGATTTGAGTTCAGTCAGATTTGTTTCATTCCCACCGTCCGGACCGCCAACTAACAAAAAAGCTTCAAAGAAATTTGAGGCTTTTTTGTTTTTTATCATTCTGATCAAAGATTGAGCGCAGAAATGATCTCCTGAAAATCATCTTTAATGAACTCCCAGTATTTACCCTTTAAGCAAATAGGGTTAAGGTCATCATCTGCATATTCGAATTGGGTTAAATTTTTAATGAGGGTATTTTTGTCATGCGAATAAGGGTATCGTTGTTCATGTAATGCTATCATCTTTTGAATGCTGTATTTTGGGAGTAATTCGTGTAAATCCCAAAAATCTTTTTTTCTTCCG
>JBDLVK010000006.1:0-8899 GCA_039804825.1 Bacteroidota bacterium | reverse complement strand
ATGAATTATGAATTATGAATTATGAATTATGAATTATGAATTATGAATTATGAATTATGAATTATGAATTATGAATTATGAATTATGAATTATGAATTATAAATTATAATTCATGAATTGTAAGCTTTTTATGTACCAAATCACTTTTTTCTGCGTTAAAGGGAAAACATCAAGAGTTTCTAGCGTAAAAACTAGAATGCCAACCGATCTGACAAGGCGCGGTGGAAAAGAGATGTGAGGCCGGGGCCTAAAAATAACTGTACACTTCCCCCCCTTATCTTTTCTTGGTGTGTAATTGTTTAACCGTTTAAATTTTTACACGATGAAAAAAGTTTTAATCGCAGTAGCCCTTTTCTTGGGAACTAACTGCAACGCACAATTGGGCGTTTACACCCTGAAAGCCAAAGAAGTACCTTATTATGATATTTGGTATTCGATTGATGAAAAAGAAGAGCATCACCATGTTCGTTATCTGAACAAAAAGGAAAAAGTAGATGAACTGCTCGTCAAACTATTGGAACCTTACGGTCTTTCCATAAGTGACAGCGAATTGGATGCAGAAGGCGATCAGTATTGGGTCGTTGATACCAAAAATGGTTTCACGGCCTATGTTTACCGAATTGCAATAGATGAATTCGACGCTGAAATTCAAATTGTTTTAGAAGTCAACAACTAACTTAAAGAAACCCTTTAATATGAAAAAATCAATCGCCCTTTCAGATTTAGCAGGAATGAACAAACACCAATTGGTGAACCTTTACAATCAGTATGTGGATTCAGAAGTATTTCCTGTTTCTTTAGGAAAACTCTACTGGCACATTGTCGATCAATTGAAACAACGCGGAGTCGATTGCAGTGCCATCACAAGCGGAAAAACCATCCACTTTGGGGAACAATTTCGCTGCTTCGAACACCGTGAATGCATTTATCTTCAAGCCGATTTGAATGAAACATCACGAATCCAACTTCACTTCAAAACAGACAAAACGCGTGAAATCCTCACTGCTAAAGTCGTATTTGTAGATGATGCTAACTATACGCTTCAAGGAAATCTAGGTGAAAAAGCACTTTTGCTCATCATGCGTCACGATCATTTGCAAACGCACATCGATTCAACAGGCGTGAAAGATAAAATTCTTTTAGGTTTCAACAACGAAGGCCATTTCGCATCGCTCAACATATTGAATTCCGTTGAAGCAGGACGTTTCGCCATTCTGTCACAGGCGCGCACAGCCTTGGTTTTACCGTTTAACCAGGATTTGATCCAAGGTGGCAAAGTCGATTATTGGGATTTTGAATAAGTCAATAGAGCGTGTAAGGACAGGTCGCATAGTCCAAATTTGGCGTGTAGTGCGGACAGGTCGCGACCTGTCCCTGCATGCCATCACTTCACCACCTTCACCATTTGAAACGTTTGATTTTCAACTAAAACAGTCAGAAAATAAATGCCCCGTGGAAGGTCCTCCAACATGAACGTTTGGTTGGAACCATCGATGGTATATGATTTCACCTGACGATTCATTTCATCCGAAAGTTCAATCCTTGCGCCATCCAGCATTAATGACGGAGGAATTAAAACAGTTAGCAAGTCAGTAAACGGATTTGGAAACACAACAATTTTTTCATTCGTCGGTTGATCGAATTTCACAAATTTTAAATCAGTAAATGTCTGTTTACCATCGAAATCAACTTCGCGAATTCGGTAATAATACTGATCGTTTGTAGCAAATGCATTTACATCGGTGAATTGGTAGTTCAATTCTGATTGACTCTCACCTGCCGCATCAATTTCACCCACAGCCACAAAATCAAGACCATTGATTGATCGTTCGATACTAAAATAATCACTGTTTATTTCAGAGGCAGTTGACCAATTCAACAAAACACTTCGACCAATTGGCTCCGCTGTGAAATTAGAAAACAAAACACCCAAGGGTATTAACTGTATGACTCCTGTATTATTCGGTTCTGGTGAAGTTCCAGCGAACGTTGTACACGGCACAATTGAATTGTTACACCCCGGATTTCCATTTAAGGTTGTTGTAATAACATTTGAAGTTGGTGAACTAGCTAAAAATACAATCGCTCCTTGTCCTCCGCTTCCTCCTGCACCATGTGTACCACCATTCCCAACTGTCCCGCCATTTCCTCCATTGGCATTGATTTTTAAAGGACAAGCCGCCGTGCTGGTAAACGTGTTCACTTGAAGAACAATTGTACCTGCAGCTCCACCGCCACCACTTCCATCATTTGCGGAATTTGACGCAGTTTGACCATTCGCAGTGATTGAAACTGGAGTTGTACAGGTTGTTGGTGTGACAAGTTGATTGGCTTTGATAAACACGATTCCACCACCATTCCCACCATTGGTTCCAACAGTGTTGTTCATTTGACCGCCACCACCGCCGCCGCCCATATAAATTCGGTTCATGGAATAATAATTGAACAGTGATTGGCCTCCTAATCCATGTCCTGTATTGGCTGCTGTACATTGCCAACCAATTCCACCTAAACCACCTGTTCCGATATTTCCACCGCCACCGCCACCGGCATTGTGTGATAAACCACCACCACCACCGTTTGCCATTTTTGCACGTGCATTATTGAAAGCGGTGTTTGTGTTTTTATATATGCCTTCACCTTTGTAGCCATAACCAGTGCTTGCTGTTATATAAACCGAATTCAAACAACCAGACCCATTGTCTGTTGAGCGCAAACCTCCGCGAAACCCGGCAAAATTGGCGGTCACGGAGTGATTTAAATACAAGGTTCCTAACACTTCAAAGGCCACAATGCCGCCAACATTTCCATCCCAAGCTAAGGCTGAAATAGCTGATGTTGTTGTGTAATTTGGTGAACCCAACAATTTAAAGGAAACAATTTGCACACTGCTGTTTGCATTAAAAGTGAAACTGAGCGTTGGTGCTGTCGTGAAAGTCATCGTTGATGGTAAACCTGCTGTTTCAGTATGTGATGCAATCGTCATGAGTTGATAATTACCAGCAGAACCGATGGTTGCAATTGTTCCAAATGTATTGGTATTAGCTGTATTTGTACCAATCACATTGTCTTGCATTTGAATCAGTAAAACTTTTTCACCATCCTCAAATGAATCTGCCGCTTCGTTCACATTACTTAATGTAATTGTCGAGCCCGATAGTGATGTCACTTTGGCATAACCATTAATGACTTGTGAAATAGAAAAAATTGGGATACAGCAAAGCAAGATGCAACCAAGCGCACCTTCGCGAACAATTTTTCGCGCCATAGCAAGTATAAAAATGTGTCTGAACATTTGGGACAAAGCACCTAGCAAACACTTTGCCACAAACAACTATGAAGCTGAAATACTTGATTTCATTACACTTAAAGAACGATTAATTGACGGTTGTATTCCCAAAATGAGACAGAATTTGAAAATCTAATCACTTTTTCACCAAGCGGAATGTTTTCGAGCGACCATCCCCACTTGTACATTTCAAGAAATAAACACCCGACGACAAAAAGCTTACGTCCATTGGTTGCGCTTCCAACAGTTCTCGCTCGGAAATTGTTTCTCCGCTCAAAGAACACAATTGAACCGTAAATGAAGTTTCTCCGGTTAATGAAAAACTGTTCTCACAGGGATTTGGCAACAAGGAAACATGGTCCATTGCTTGCTCAGAAATTCCAACTGGTTCCGTACTCATGCGGTAGGTAATGTAGGCCAAACTTGAGTTATCAACTCCGTATCCCGCAATGTAATGTCCGTCTGGTGACATGCAATTTGCAGAGTATATAACAGATGTCCCTAAATCTACTTGTAGCGTGTTAATCGCATAGGCATTCAAATTTTGTAATCCACCTATTGGTGTCCAAATAAAGGGTAATTCTGGATCCCACGGACCTTGTTGGAAACGTCCAATGGCCATCATTCCATCTTGATTAATCGCCGCAACATAACCTGTTGCTCCAGGAGCCAAGGTTCCCAAATCAATCATTCCAGTTGCTTGACTCCAAATCCAAGGATTTCCATTCGTTGCAAAATCTCCGTAACCGCCAATCCAGTTTCCATCTGCAGAAACAGCAGTACATTCGCCCAATTGATTGAACTCATCATTCGGATTTCCGGCATTGTCAACCAACAAATATTCGTTCACATAATAGCCCCCCATTGGATCTTTTCTCCAAACAGCCGATTTCCATGGACCATTAAAATCTTGCCATCCAACCACCACGGCACCATTCGCACTCACAGCATTTGCACGCGTACTTTTCCCTGAAAAAAGTGTTCCTAAATCCATGATTCCCTCTGCTTGCGTCCACGCTATTGCCGTTGTATAAGCCAAACCACCGGTGGTATCCGCCCACGCATTACCAACAACCGTTGCACCATCACCTGAAATAGAATAGCCATTACTCAAGGTATTATCAACTGAAAAACCTAAACTTCCAAGTGGTGTCCAAACGCCTGTCGCATAATTGTATAGCGACATTTCTGGTCCGCTGGAACCCGAACTCGTTCCTGATAATTTCATTCCATCTGCCGAAAACATTGCGCGACCTCCAACGCCGTTCCCAGGAGCAATTCCATAAATGGTATCATTTGTTTGGGTATCCGGAAACCAAAGTGTGTAAGGTCCAGCCCACGTTGTATAACCAACAACAACACCTTGATTCGACACATCTGTGGTTTCAGAATACGAATCTTTCACGATAAATTGGGCAGAACTAATCGCCGAGGTTCCAACAACAACAAGAAATGAGAATAGTATTTTTTTCATCAACCTTTCACTTAGTATAAACAACCAGTTGCAATCGAGTAACCAATAAACATGTTCCACCACAATGGTTTGTTACGAATATACAAATGTTTGATGAAATCGCAGTGCGAACAGGTTGCGCATAGTAGGGACAGGTCGCGACCTGTCCCTACGCGCCAATCTCCAATCGCATCAAAAAATCATTCTGAACATCTTTCCCTAAAATAAAGGGATGCTCACCAAATTTCTCAAAACCATTGCGTTTATAAAAACGGATGGCGCCAGGATTGTGTTCCCAAACCCCAAGCCATAAATAGTGTACATGGTGCTCCTTCGCTAGTTGCTTTGCGAAATCCAACAAGGCTTGTCCAACTGCTTTTCCCTGAGCAGAAGCCCGCACATAAATGCGCTCCAGTTCGATTGAAGGATTCGGAATTCCTTTTTCTGTCGTTTCGCCCAAATTCAATTTCATGTAGGCAATTGGATTCCCATCTTCTTCTGCAAAATAATACGCCAAACGTTCATCCGCCAATTCAGCGCTCAAACACTCGATTGAAAAAGTCGTTGATAGATACAAAGCCATATCTTCCAGCGTATTCACCGCACCAAACGCATCCACAAAGGTCGTCGTGCTAATGTTTTGAAGCGCTGCTACATCCTGAACAGTTAATTTACGAATTGTCATGTCTCAAAGGTAATGTTTCTAGAGGTTAGAGATAGAAGTCAGATTTAGAATTTAGAGTTAGAGGTTAGAGATAGATGATAGAGGTGCACAATATTGTTTCATCATGTTTCATTTTTTCTATCTTCGCCTTAAAAATTCTAAATTCCAACTTCTAACTCTAAATTCTAACATCTAACTCTAACTTCTAAATGAAAAACATCGAAGTCGTAGCAGCCATCATCGTACACGAAGGATCCATTTTGTGTGTTCAGCGCGGACCAGCGAAATACCCTTACATTTCGGAGAAGTGGGAATTTCCCGGTGGAAAAGTGGAAGCTGGAGAAACAAAACTAGAAGCGATCAAGCGCGAGATTGCGGAAGAATTGCACATGGACATCACGGTCGATGCCTTTTTCACAACGGTGCAACACACCTACCCTGATTTTCACTTAACGATGCACAGTTTCCTTTGCTCGTGCGCCACAACCGACTTAACGCTCACCGAACACATTGACTTTAAATGGTTGACAAAAAGTGAACTGAACGAATTGGATTGGGCTGGTGCGGATGTTCCAATTGTAGAAAAATTGGTAGATTAGCGTATGAGTTTTGACAACCAACCTTTATTAAACAGTCTTCAAACAGGATTTATTGATAAATCTTATCAATCAAATCAATCCTATCGACCTCAATTACTGGTTAATGACAAGGCTGCTGGAAAAAAGGTATTGTCGACCATTCAACAAGAATTAGAAAACTGCGAAGAATTTTGGTTCTCAGTGGCATTCGTTACATCAAGTGGTTTCGCAACTTTAGCGAATACATTTAAAGAACTTGAGGATAAAAATATTCCAGGTAAGATACTCGTTTCGCAATATTTAAATTTTACTCAACCCGAGGCATTAAGAAAGTTAAAGCAATTAAAAAATGTTGATTTAAGAATTGTAACTGAAGGTGATTTTCACTCAAAAGGTTATTTATTCAAAACAAACGGGTTATATAATCTCATCATTGGTAGTTCGAACTTAACAGCAAACGCACTTTGCTCCAATAAAGAGTGGAATTTAAAAGTGTCTGCAACAGAATCAAGTGAAATTATTACGCGCTCAATTGAAGAATTTAAGTCCGAATTTGATAAGGCAACAATCGTAACAGATGAATTTATTGTCAAGTATGATTTGTTTTATCGAGGACAGCTTGAATACAATCGTCAGATTTTAAAACGAATCGTTCCAGAAAAACACGAGCAAATTATTCCAAACTTAATGCAACGCGAGGCACTTGAAAACATCGAGCATCTCAGAAGTTTAGGAAAAAAGAAAGCCTTGTTGATCTCTGCAACGGGAACAGGAAAAACGTATTTATCTGCCTTTGATGTTCAAAAGTTCAAACCGAAAAAGTTTCTATTTATTGTTCATCGCTTAACCATTGCAAAAGAAGCGATGAAAACCTTTAAGCAATTACTAGGTGAGGAAATTTCAATGGGAATTTATTCGGGTAATCAAAGGGATTTAGAAGCAGACTATATATTCTCAACCGTTCAGACAATTTCCAAAAGTGAACATTATGAGCAGTTTGAAAAACATCATTTTGATTATATCGTAATTGATGAAACTCATCGCGCTGGAGCAGAATCCTACAAACGAATTCTCGATCATTTCGAGCCTGATTTTTTATTAGGAATGACAGCTACTCCTGAAAGAACGGATGGCTTTGACATTTTTAAATCATTTGATTACAACATCGCCTATGAAATTAGACTTCACAGAGCGTTAGAAGAAGATATACTTAGTCCTTTCCATTATTATGGTGTGACAGACCTTTCTTTGAATGACGAAATAATAGAAGATAAATCGACGTTCAATTTGCTAACTAGTAATGAACGAATAAATCATATCATTGAGAAATCGCGCTATTACGGTTGTGATAACGGAACAATTAGAGGTCTCATATTCTGCTCATCGAAGGAAGAATGTAAATCCTTATCTACAGAATTTAATAAACGATATTTTAATACAGTTGCTTTAACTGGTGATAATTCTGAAGAAGAAAGAGCACAGGCAATAAAGAAATTGGAATGCGATGAAAAATCTGAAAAACTAGATTACATATTCACAGTTGACATTTTCAATGAAGGAATAGACATCCCAAAAGTGAATCAGATTATTATGTTGCGCCCAACCCAATCTGCAATCGTATTTGTTCAACAACTTGGACGTGGTTTAAGAAAAGCCTCAAACAAAGAATATCTTACGGTAATAGATTTCATTGGAAACTACTCAAATAATTATTTGGTTCCAATTGCATTGTATGGCGATACTTCATACAACAAGGATACAATTCGTAATTTGATATCAACAGGCAGTCAATTAATGCCTGGAACTTCAACAATAAATTTTGATTTAATTACTAAAGATCGAATTTATAAAGCAATTGATAATGCCAATCTTCAGATGAAAAAAGATTTGGTAAACGATTACAAATTATTGAAATATAAGTTAGGAAGAATCCCGATGATGATGGACTTTGTTCAGCATGGAGCACGAGACCCATTTTCATATGTTACATATTCCAAATCCTACTTCAATTTTGTTTTATCTCTTGAGGATGAATACAAAGACCAATTAGACCCAGAGCAAATTCAGTTACTGGAGTTATTCAGTTTAGAGATAAATAATTCAAAACGAATCGAAGAATCTTTTTTACTAAAGATTTTAATTGAACAAGGTCAACTTCCAATTTTAGACTTTAAAGAACTGATAAACGAAAAATATGGATTAACGATTTCAGATTCAACAATTGACTCATGCTTAATTAATTTGAATTTTAATTTTGTTAGAAATCCAAAAGACGTTGTTGTCAAAAGTGAAACAACGTTCGAAATCTCCACAACCTTCAAAGAACAACTAAACAACCAATTATTCAAAGAATTTCTAATAGATTCAATTGAGTTTTCAATCAACAAATTTCAAGAAGTGTTCAATCTTAATAATTATTCGAATGGGTTTTTATTAGGAAGAAAATACTCAAGAAAAGATGTTTGTAGAATATTGAATTGGGAATTGAACGAAGAAGCTACAGTGTACGGTTACAAAATCAAAAATGGTTCTGCCCCACTATTTGTAAATTATCACAAAGCAGATGACATTTCTGAGACGACAAAATACGAGGATGGCTTCATGAATCCAAGTGAGTTCAAATGGATGACAAAGTCCAACAGAACGCTAGAAAGTAATGATGTAAAGCTGTTAAGAGATAAAGAAAACCCTTTAACCATTTTGCTTTTCGTTAAAAAAGATAATGGTGAAGGAACAGATTTCTATTTTATTGGTCAAGTAACCCCAAAAGATGAATCATTTATTCAAGATACCATGAAAGACAAAAATGGAAAAGATGTTCCAGTGGTGAAAATTGAATATGTTCTCAAAAAACCAGTCGAAGACCACTTGTATACTTATCTCACAAACAAACTCTAACCCACCTCCTGCTCCAC
>JBDLVK010000005.1:0-19940 GCA_039804825.1 Bacteroidota bacterium | reverse complement strand
AATTGAGGTGTTGTATTGGTATTTGTAGTTGTTGTTACAATGGAAGCAGCTTCTTCTAGAACATCACATGATGTCAAAGTGGCACCAAACAAAACTATGCTTACAGGAATTAATAATCGTTTCATGATTTTTAGATTTTGTCAAACTTACTATTTTTTTTATCGTTTCTTTCAAAAACGATACCAAAAAGAATAAAAAAAGGGAGACTTGAAATCTCCCTTATCTTACTCATTATTTTAATACTTATCGGATAACATTTATATATCCGTTAAACTCGTATTTACCATCGTTTATTTGATCTTTTCCACTTGCCTTCCAGATATACATACCGTTTGGAACTGTTTCTCCATTATATGTACCATCCCATTTAGCAGAAGGATCATGTGATTCCCAAATTACTTCACCCCAACGATTGAAAATAAACAAATCGAAATGGTAAATATCCAAACCTGCAACAAATATTTCCCAAGATTGGTTGTGTTCGTCACCATCTGGAGTGAATGTATTTGGAGCATAGAAAATGACATCTTGAATAATATTCATCATGTAGGTTGTTGTATCCATACATCCGTGCTCAGAGGTTACTACTAACGTTACAGGATAAGTTCCAACTTCACCTTCAGGGAATGTGAAAACTGGATTTTGAGAATAACTGTATGATGGGGTAGAACCTGGGCTAAACCATTGGTAATCCACAACATCAACCGATGATCTATCTTGCAATTGAATTGATGTTTCAAAGAATGTTGCTGGATTTGCCGAGAAAGTAAAATCAGCAACTGGTAAAGGTTTAACTTCAATTAAGTTCACAAAAGTATCAGCATATACACAACCGTAAATTGAAGTTGTAGTCATTGATACCGAGTAGAAATTTGGAATTTCGAATGTGTTTGAAATTGAATCATTTCCAACTTCTAAAAAGTTGTCACCATTTGAAAACTCAAAATACGTTGTTGCAATTTCTCCTCCATTAGAAGAAGTATTTTGGAACTCAAAGAAACCAGGAATACAATCTTCTGTTTTGTTAGGCATGATGCTTGGAACAATTGGAGTTGGGAATGTAATAACCGTACATGAATCATCAGTAGGAGATCCACAAGCTTCAGATAATTCAACACAATACTGTGTGTTCGTTGTTGTTGGATCAACAGTAATAGTTGTACCTGTTCCAATTATTAATCCATTTTGAGACCAAGTAAATGTCATAGGAGTAGACCCTCCAGTACCTGAAACACTTAGTAAAATATCATCTTCCGGACAAATCTGTGTTGGAGGTGTTAAACTAGAAATTGAAAGCGGTAATGGTTCAGAAATTGTTGCGGTAGCCGTAACAACACATCCGAAATTGTCAGTAACTGTAACTGTATGCGTTCCTGCGTATAAATCGTTTGCAATGTTTCCAGTTGATGATGAATTGTCCCAACTATATGAGTAATTTGGAGTTCCTTGAGTAACAGTTACCTCCACAATACCATCGTTGTCAGAATTACATGTAGCATCAACTTGCTGAGTAATAGTTGCAATCATTCCAGGGATTTCTGAAATGGTTACGTTTACAGTCCCAGTGCATCCAATCGTTGAAGTAACAGCACATGAGTAGGTTCCTGCTGGTAAACCAGTCGCAGTTGCTGTTGTTTGAGCTAATGGGTCATTCCATAAATATGTTACAGTTCCAAGTGGCGGTGTCATAACTGCTGTTGCAGTTCCATTCGCTCCTCCTGGACATGAAACTAAGGTTGTTGAACCTGTAAATGATGCAGGTGTGTTTCCAACAATTACGTTTGCTGACGAGGGGCAACCATTAGCATCTGTCATTTGAACAGTATATGTCCCACCCGGTACATTGGTAACTGTTTGAGTCGTTGCTCCCAGTGCTGGCCAGTTAAATGTAAATGGAGCTGTACCATTTCCAGGTGTTGCAGTTACTGTTCCAATTCCAGAACTACAAATGTCTGGAGTTGATGTAGCGCTAACTGTTGAATTAACTCGTGTTAACCAAGTTGTATCACTTGTTATAGATCCAATACCTGTTCCACAAGCCGAGCCAGTGATAAAATATCCCGTTGTGCCGGGAGGAACAGAAGTTACATTTAATACACCATTGTTATAAGGGAATGTTTGTCCCAAGGTATTTTGCCATAACATGTTTGTTCCTGGAGATGAAACTAAAAGATATGGAACGGTTGAAACCGTATAATTCGATGTGTTCGTTGGTGATGTGGGTGTAAAACGTTTTCCATCTTGATTAGCTGACCATTGCGTATTATTTCTACCCGGTGTTGTAACTGCAGCCGAACCAGATGCATTTTCATTTCCTTGAATAGCTAAACCTCCATTCCAAGAAGTACATGGTGGTTTATTTCCAATATGGAATTCAACTTTGTTTGATGTTTCGTAGAGCATTATTGCTAAGTATGAACAAGATCCACAAGAGAACATAGGTATTTCTTTGTACAAAACAACAAATACTCTATTCGGAGCTGTTCCGACGGTTTGGTATTGAATTGTCCCTCCTAATCCCGGGTTCATGTCTTGGTAACAACCCATTGCTGAACTTTTTGCATCGAAAAAAGACGTACTAGGTAATGAACCTACAGATCCCAAAGACCATGCGCAATAACCACCTGCTTTTGATAAGTCGAATGATACCAAACCATTTGAACCAATAACACAATTATTGTAGGATGTTCCATAAAAACTAAATGGGAATCCAATCGGAACTGAACCTGACCAAACATCGTCCCACAGAGATACACTTGTTGGCGCGTTTAAGTAAATTCCAGCCGCACCAGTGCTGCCTCCAGTTGCCCCACAATTCGTAATAACAACTTGTTGACCTTGACAAACTGTAGCATCTTGTCCTAAGCATAGATTGACTTGTGGCAAAGCTTGATTGTATCCGAAGAAAGAAATTAATGTGAAACTAATAATTGATAAAATGTTTTTCATCTCAAGTAATGTAATTGTTACGTGGTTTAGACGCACAAAATTACTTAAAGTTGCTTGAAAGGTTAACTGAAAATTACTTTTATTGTTATAATGCGGTCTTTTTATGAATATTTCAATCGGTCCATTGAACATTTCATGCTTTTCAATGAATTTATAGATAACTTTTCATTTTTTGAAAATTGCTTTAAAAAATATTTACATTTGCCTCGTTATTTTAAAACCAGATAAATAATGTCAAACAAATATCAAGCAGAAATTGATGCTTTCATGGATCGTGTGAAAGCAACAAATGGTCACGAAAAAGAGTTTATTCAAGCAGTTCATGAAGTAGCTGAAGCAGTTATTCCTGTAATTGAAGAAACACCAAAGTACAAAGCGGCTAAAATTTTAGATCGTATTGTAGAGCCAGAAAGAACAATTATTTTCCGTGTTCCATGGTTGGATGACAAAGGAGAAATTCAAGTAAATAGAGGTTACCGTGTTGAGTTTAACTCTGCAATCGGACCATACAAAGGTGGTTTACGTTTCCATCCATCTGTGAACTTGTCAATTTTGAAATTCTTAGGATTCGAGCAAATTTTCAAAAACTCTTTAACTACATTGCCTATGGGTGGTGGTAAAGGTGGTTCTGATTTCGATCCAAAAGGAAAATCAGATAACGAAGTAATGAAATTCTGTCAATCTTTTATGACTGAGCTTTCTCGTCATATTGGTGCTGATACTGATGTACCTGCGGGTGATATCGGTGTTGGTGGTCGTGAAATTGGTTACATGTTCGGTCAATACAAAAGAATTCGCAATGAATTTACAGGTGTATTAACAGGGAAAGCACGTAACTGGGGTGGATCTTTGATTCGTCCAGAGGCGACAGGATACGGAACAGTATATTTCGCTAAAGAAATGTTAGCTACTAAAAATGATTCTTTCAACGGTAAAGTTGTTGCTGTTTCTGGTTCAGGAAACGTTGCGCAATATGCTTGTGAGAAAGCTACTCAATTAGGTGCTAAAGTAGTTACGTTATCAGATTCATCTGGTTACATCTACGATGCTGACGGAATCAACGCTGAGAAATTGGCTTTCGTTATGGAATTGAAAAATGTAAAAAGAGGTCGCATCGAAGAATACGTTGCTAAATATCCATCTGCTAAATTCGTTGCAGGAAAACGTCCGTGGGAAGTGAAAGTTGATATCGCTTTACCTTGTGCTACTCAAAACGAATTGAATGGTGACGAAGCGAAAGTTTTGATTTCAAATGGTGTTATCTGTGTTGCTGAAGGAGCTAACATGCCTTCAACTCCAGAAGCTATAGCGGAATTTGATGCTGCAAGAGTATTGTTCTCACCAGGAAAAGCGTCTAACGCTGGTGGTGTTGCAACTTCAGGTCTTGAAATGTCTCAAAACTCTTTACGTTTATCTTGGTCAGCTGAAGAAGTTGATCAACGTTTACACGGAATTATGGTTTCGATTCACGAAGCTTGTGTTAAATACGGTAAAAGAGAAGATGGAACAATCGATTACGTTAAAGGAGCAAACATTGCTGGTTTCGTAAAAGTTGCTGATTCTATGATTGACCAAGGTTTGGTTTAATCATTTTCACTATACTTGAAAAGGCTGGTTCTTCTGAATCAGCCTTTTTTCGTTTAAAGAAATTCACCTTTTTGCCTTTTTCTGCCACAAATTCGATTAATTTTGCAAATTAAATTGCAATTACTCAAAGAATGGAAGTATTAGAAAAACGATACATCGACTTTAACCGCGAAGGATTTGATGACCAAGAATTATTGACGATTTATAAAACAATTCTGAAACCTCGAATGATTGAGGAAAAAATGTTGATATTATTACGTCAAGGGAAAATCACAAAGTGGTTTTCAGGTTGGGGACAAGAAGGTATTTCTGTTGGATGTGCATATGCAATGAACCAAGACGAGTATATTCTGCCTATGCACCGTAATCTTGGAATTTTCACAACACGCGGAATTCCATTAGAGCGCTTGTTTGCACAGTTTCAAGGTAAATTATCGGGTTTCACGAAAGGGCGTGATCGTTCATTCCATTTTGGAACACAAGAATATAAAGTGGTGGGGATGATTTCTCACCTTGGACCTCAATTAGGAATTGCCGATGGAATTGCCTTGGCAGCTAAATTGAAAAAAGAGAAAAAATCAACAATCGTTTTTACAGGCGATGGTGGTGCATCAGAAGGAGATTTTCATGAGTCTTTAAACGTTGCTTCTGTGTGGGATTTACCAGTAATTTTTGCAATTGAAAATAACTGTTGGGGACTTTCAACTCCTTCTGTTGAACAATTCCGTTGTAAACAATTCATCGATAAAGGAATTGGTTATGGAATGGAAGCTGTTCAAGTAAACGGTAACAATATTCTTGACGTAATTCGAACAGTTCGAATAATCAATGAAGAAATACGTGAAAATCCGAAACCATATTTGTTGGAGTTGATGACATTCAGAATGCGTGGCCATGAAGAAGCATCTGGAACGAAATATTATCCAGAAGGATTGCAAGATGAATGGTCAAAACAAGATCCAGTTTCTAATTTCGAATTGTATTTGAAAGAAATTGGTGTTTTGACGGAAGAGCAAGAAGCAGCATTCAAAAAAGAAATAAAAGAAGAAATTCAAACAGGTTTTGATACGGCACACGCTGAACCTGCAATTATTGCTTCTTTAGAAACTGAATTAGAAGATGTGTATGCACCTTTTTCGCAAGAAGTAATTGAAGGTAAAGGAACAAAATCTGAAAAACGTTTTATTGACGCTATTCAAGATGGTTTGCGCGAATCAATGGAGAAATATCCTGAATTAGTCATCATGGGACAAGATATCGCTGAGTACGGTGGTGCTTTTAAAGTGACTGAAGGATTTGTGGATCAGTTTGGAAAAGATCGCGTTCGCAATACTCCAATCTGTGAAAGTGCCATTGTTGGAGCTGGTTTGGGATTGTCGATTGCTGGAATGAAAGCAGTTGTAGAGATGCAATTCGCAGATTTCGTAACTTGTGGTTTCAATCAAATCGTAAATAATTTAGCAAAAATGCATTGGCGTTGGTCACAAAATGCGGATGTTGTCGTTCGTATGCCAACTGGTGCAGGAACAGCGGCTGGACCTTTCCATTCTCAAAGTAACGAAGCTTGGTTTGTGCATACACCGGGATTAAAAATTCTTTATCCATCAACAGTTTATGACGCAAAAGGAATGATGAATGCTGCGATTGAAGATCCAAATCCAGTCATGATTTTTGAGCATAAATACTTGTATAGAAGTTTGAAAGAAGAAATTCCAGATGATTACTATACTGTTGAAATTGGAAAAGCTCGTACAGCTCAAGAAGGAAATGATTTGACGATAATTACTTACGGATTAGGTGTTCATTGGGCTATGGAAGCGATTGACGCTCTGCCAAATGTGTCTGCTGAAATCTTAGATCTAAGAACTTTATTGCCATTGGATAACGAGGCAATTTTTGCAGCCGTTCGTAAAACTGGAAAAGTAATTGTTTTACACGAAGATTGTATGACAGGTGGAATCGGAGGTGAACTTGTTGCCTTGATTACTGAAAATTGTTTCACCGACTTGGATGCACCAGTTAAGCGTGTAGCTTCATTGGATACTCCAGTACCATTTGCGGTTCCTTTAGAGACTCAATTTTTACCTAAACAACGCTTGGTTGAAGCAATCAATCAACTCTTAGAATATTAAATCAATCGTTAAAAGAATCCGATTCATTTGAGTCGGATTTTTTTTCCAATTATTCCTCGCAAGAGAAAAAATACCATGGAAGAATTTACATTTAGAGACCTGAATTTGAATAAACCTTTGCTCAATGCTTTGGATGATTTAGGTTACACAACACCAACAACCATTCAAGGAAAAGCATTTTCAGTTGTGATGTCTGGGAAAGACATGATAGGGATTGCACAAACAGGAACTGGAAAAACCCTAGCGTATTTGTTGCCAGTACTAAGACAGTGGAATTTTTCGAAAGATCGTTTACCTCAAATTTTAATCATTGTTCCAACACGCGAATTAGTAGCACAAATTGTTGAAACGGTTGAACAATTGACAAAATATATGACATTAACAGTAGTTGGTGTTTATGGTGGAGCTAATATTCGTACACAAGCAGATCAAATTAATATGGGCTTGGATGTACTTGTTGCAACTCCAGGTCGATTATTGGATTTGGCTTTACGTGGAGATTTAGTTTTGAAAGGAATCAAACGCTTGATTGTTGATGAAGTGGATGAAATGTTTGACCTTGGATTTAAACATCAACTTTTGAATGTACTCGATTTATTGCCTGAAAAGAAACAAAGTTTGTTTTTCTCTGCAACAATGAACGAACAGGTGGAAGAGTTGATTGATGATTATTTCATTAATCCTGTTAAAGTTGAAGCTGCCCCAGCTGGAACTCCATTGGAAAATATTCATTTGACTGCATATTCAGTTCCTAACTTTAATACGAAATTGAATTTGTTGGAAGATTTGCTTACAACAAAATCAGAAATGGAAAAAGTATTGGTGTTTGTTTCTAGTAAATCGTTTGCAATGACTGTTTATGAGCGTTTATTGCCAAATTTTGAAGAACGTTTAGGTGTAATTCATTCGAACAAATCGCAAAACAATCGTTTCGAAACAGTAAATACTTTTCAATCGGGAGAAATCTCAATTTTAATAGCAACAGATTTGATTTCACGTGGTATCGATATTACAGGAGTTACCCATGTAGTCAATTTTGATGCTCCGGATGATTTTGAGAACTTTATTCACCGTGTTGGACGAACAGGTCGTGCGGATCGAAAAGGGGAGGCAATCAGCTTCTTTTCTCCTTTTGAAGCATCGAGTGAAAAACACATTACGGAAGGACTTGGTGAGTTGAAATTGGAGTATGTTGATTTTCCTAAGTCTGTAGAAATTTCGCATGAGTTAATTTCCGAGGAAGAACCGAGGATATTGATGCCTGAACCAGCAGTGAAAATTAAAAAACGCGAAGATGTAGGTCCTGCTTTTCATGAGAAATCTGCGAAAAATTCCAAAGTAAATGTTCGTAAAGACTGGAAGAAAATTAAGCAGGAAAAATACGGACGTCCGAAGAAAAAAGGACAAAAGAGAAAATAAATCACATTAAAAAAGGCTATCAAATTTGATAGCCTTTTAATTTTTTTGGATGTATTACTAATCTTTAATTAAAGTATATCCAGGGTATTTTTTAATGTCAAACACAAATTTTGAATCCTCAACAGTAGGGTTAGATGTGAATTTTGTCAATGTGTAAGTCATTGTCGTTCCATCTTTTGTTTTCATTACAGCTTTTTTCAATTCATTTGTCGATTTTGAAATGTACAATGTGATAGTATGATAATCTACTTTAGCTGGCACTTTAGGATATAAATTGATTACGTGAACTGCCTCGTTATTCAATTTATCTTCTTTCTCATATTTGTTTTTGAATCCAGATTCCCAAATAGTCATCAATTTCTTAGGATTCATCGTTTCTTCATCGTCTTCATTCGCATCCGTTTCATAAACAGATTTTTCTTCTTTAACGATTGTCCATGTTTTTACGCCATTAGAAATAATTGTGTTGTCACCATATGATGCATAAAATTTATTCCCTTTAACCCAACCTTTTCCGGTTTCACTTTCGTTTGTACCATTGGAAGTATTTTTGATATTTGCTGAGAATTCGATGTAAAATGATTTTTGACCTTTCATTTTTGTAGAAAGTTTGTCAAGAATCCCTTGTGATTTTGCATCCTGACCAAAACTACTGAAAGTAAGGAATACAAATAGCGCAGCTAAAAATTTCATAATTGTTTATTTTTCGGTGCAAATATCAGAAATTGTGCCAAATAAAAAAAGCGAAAGGCAAAATGAATCGATTAGTTTAATATTCGAGTCAAAGTCGATTCGTCAATATCATGGTTTCCATCATATTGAATGATTTCAAAACCATAATTTTTATAGAAATCACAGATCTCTCTTTGCTGAATCTGATCAAAGTACTCGTCATTGGATCCAATGATAAACTTATTTTGAATAGAAAGAGTTGGTTTGATTACCTCTGAAATTAATAAATCTGGAGGAAATACACTGGCCCAAATTATTAATTGATGAGCCAAGCCATTATTCGAATAAAACCAACGCGCCGCTGTTGCTGCACCTTGAGAAAATCCCAATAGACTAATCTGTTCTTTATTAAATTGATGTGAGAAAAGAGCGTGAAGCTGGGTTAAAAATAAAAGATTGTCTTCGATGTCAATTAAACGTTCTTCCTTCGTCATCCAAGACGCACCTACACGACCGGAATTACCTTTTACGTAAAAGCGATGCATTCCTTCTGGTGCAACGATAAAATAGTCGTGTTCTAAGGACTTAAATTTTTGAATGAAATATTCCGGTAATTGTCCATATCCGTGCAAAACAAAGAGTAATTTTTTGGCGGTTTCTATCTTGCCAAGTGTGAAGTAGCGATATGTTTTGCTTGATTTAATATAGTTTTTCATTAAAAAATATGTGTTTGATTCGAATTCAAGTAACAAATTTATACATTTGTGTGTGCGAAAACTGATTTCTTACTTATTCTTCGGTTTAATGGTTTGGCAAATTATTGGATTTGTCAGCTATTTCGAGTTTTCGCATTTCAAATTGAAAAAAGAAATCAAAAGCTTATTGAAGGAAAGCGTTTCAAAAGATGAACTTGTTTACTTTAGGTTTTCTGCTTCGGAATTAGAACAATTAACTTGGTTAAATAAACATGAGTTTGAATTTGAGGGTCGTTATTTTGATGTTGTAAAGCAAGAAAAATTAGATAATGGATTGTATTCATTTGAGTGCTTATCAGATATTCATGAAAAGGAATTGTTTAAGCAACTTGAAGTCTCGATTTCTTGTAATTTAGGAAATGATAAACAGCCAACATCTGTTTCAAATTGGTTTAAATTAATCAAGTTGCCCTTTCTTTCAAACAATTCAATTGTAGCGATTACTCTTGAAAACAAATCAAAAGAAAAAGTCCACTTATCAAAATACTTGAAGTTTTTTCAATCAATTTATTCTGAAATTGATTCTCCACCACCCCAGTTTTCTTAATAAAGTCAAAAGATAACGACACACGAGTGTCTATTATATTAATTAAGAAAAATTGAAATGAAAAAAATAAGCTTACTTATCGTTTGCTTGTGCGCATATTTTATTGCACAAGCCCAATCAATTACTGCAATTGATCAAAATCTTCAACCAATTAGTGGAGTGGAAGTATATAAATTAAATGAAAATAAACCATTCACAACTTCAACAAGTGCCGGTTTAATTAATCTTAGCGGTTTAAATGCGAATCAACAATTGATTTTCATTCATCCAAATTATTTGCCACTATCTGTTTCTTTGGACCAATTGAAAGCAATGAATTACACACTGAATTTAAAAGAAAATTCAAATACATTGGATGAAGTTGTTGTATCAGCTAGCCGTTTTGAAGAAAAGAAAAGAGATGTTGCTCAAAAGATTCAAGTTATTCGTTCTTCTGATTTACAGAACATGAATCAAACTTCAACTGCCGATGTGATTGCAAATTCAGGAAATGTAATGGTTCAAAAATCACAATTAGGTGGTGGATCACCGATTATCCGCGGATTTGAAACAAACAAAGTCTTAATGGTAGTTGACGGAATTCGCATGAACAATGCAATTTATCGTGGTGGTCACCTTCAAAATATTATCACATTAGATAATTCAATCATGGATCGTGTTGAAATTGTATATGGTCCGGGATCTGTTGTTTATGGTTCAGATGCACTTGGTGGAGTAATGTCTTTTACAACAAAAAATCCTTTGTTATCAACTGATGGAAAAACGCTTGTAAAAGCAAATGCTTATACACGTTATATGTCAGCAGTTTCTGGTTATGCTGCTCATGCTGATGTTTCTGTAGGTGGTAAAAAATTCGGGTCATTGACATCATTTACTTATTCTAATTATGGTGATTTACGACAAGGTGCGAATCGTGAACCAAGCGTTGGTAATTTCGGGTCTCGACCTTGGTATGTTCAACAATTCAATGGTGTTGATTCTACAGTTGTTAACGCTGACACGAATCTTCAAGTTGGATCAGGTTATTCTCAATATGATGTGTTGCAAAAATTCTTGTTCAAACAAAGTGATTACGTGAAACATACAGTGAATTTACAATTCTCAAATTCATCGAATATTGATCGTTACGATCGTTTGACGCAAGTTTCAGGAGGGAAACCTAAATACGCCGAGTGGTATTATGGTCCTCAAAAAAGACTTCTCGCGTCATATACTTTAGAATTGTCAAAAAAGACGAAGCTATACGATAACGCGCGATTGATCCTTGGATATCAACAAATTGAAGAGAGTAGAATTGATAGAAAATACCAAAAAACTGCTCAAAATCATAGAGTTGAGAACCTTGACATTTTAACTGCAAATTTAGATTTCACGAAAAAAGCTGGTAAAAACGAAATCCGTTATGGATTAGAAGGATGGTACAACAAAGTAAATTCAACAGCGTTCACAAAGGATATTGTTTCAGGAACTGAATCGCCTTTGGATACTCGATATGCTTCTGGAGGAGCAACAATGAGTTCAATTGCTGTTTATGCAACGCATACCTTGGAAATTTCAAATAAATTGATTTTGAACGATGGATTACGTTTTTCAAATGTTGGGTTAAATGCTAAATTCACAGATACAACATTCTTCAACTTCCCTTTCAAAGATGCGAAACAAAACAACAACGCCTTAAATGGTAATGTTGGATTGATTTATATGCCTACAACTGATTGTCGTGTTACGGCCTTAGTATCAACTGGTTTTAGAGCACCAAACGTTGATGATTTATCTAAAGTCTTTGAATCAACTGCAGGTTCAATCAATGTTCCAAATCCAGATTTAAAACCAGAATATACCTACAACGGTGAAGTTGGTGTTTCAAATAAATTTGGAAATTGGTTAACAGCATCTGCGACAGGATATTATACTTTGTATAGAAATGCGTTAACAACACAAAACTTCACGTACAATGGACAAGATTCAATTATGTATGCTGGAACAATGAGTCAAGTTGTTGCAACAACGAATGCAAACAAAGCATATATGTATGGACTAGAATTAGGATTGAATGGTAGATTCAATGATAACGTTTCAATGTATGCAACGTACAATTATACACACGCTCGAATTGTTACAGATTCAACAGCAATTCCATTGGATCACATTCCACCCGTATTTGGAAAATTTGGTATTCAAATTTCAGACAAAAAATTCCGTGCAGATTTGTTCGTGAATTACAGTGCTTGGAAAAGAATTGCTGATTACAATCCATTTGGTGAGGATAATCAAGCATATGCTTTACCGGAAGGAATGCCATCTTGGTACACAATCAATGCTCGTTTGTCATATCAATTCAACAAGTACATTGGTTTACAAGTAGCATGTGAGAATATTTTAGATCAAAACTACCGTGTTTTCGCGTCTAATATTTCAGCTCCTGGTAGAAACTTTATTTTAACTCTGAGAGGTTCTTTCTAAGAATCTGTGAGATGATTAAAAAAGGCGGTTCACTTTGGTGGACCGCCTTTTTTTATTTCATTTGAGTTACGTATTTGCCTTGTTCAGGTAAATAGAAGAAACGATAAACTAGTTCATCTTTAGGTGTAAGCTCAGGAACATAAGTGAAGCGATCAACCTCTTTTTTGGGTTTGTTCAGAATCGATTTTTTAACCAAAATGTCTTTTCTTGGATTCAAAGTCCCATCAGTATATTCAAAATGAAATGCTTCAACAGGACCATTGTTGTCCAATCCTTCGAAATGTTTCCATTGAAAAATTCGTTCAGGACTATGGTTATTCACCGTTAGAAAATCGTAAAAAGAAGCATCTATTATTCGGTAATCAATGATAATATCTTTGTAGGCATCAGAAGTAATATTTTCAAATAATATTTTTAACTCGCAAACAGCACTGGATGGAACTTCAATTTCGGGAGATATCATGTTCAAGCCACCGTCATAATAAAAAATGTAGTTGTATTTCCCCATGAAACCAGTTTCAGCAGATTTGGCTGTTTTATTGGACTCTGCGGCTTTGTGTAACGCATATTGTTTCCTGTTCACCGTAATAATTGCATCAATCTTATTATCGCTGTCCAAATGTTCTTTGTAGATATGATAGGAATATTTCTCTCCTGAAGGTATGTTTAATTTAGTTTCGATATGATTTTTAGCCATACTTTCAACCGTTGAATTTGACGATTTTTCTTTTGGTTGTACTTTAACATCCTCTTTTTGAGATGTACTACAAGAGCTTACGAGTCCAATTACTAGGAGTGTTGATAAAATTCGTTTCATAAAAACAAATATACAGTATCCATTTCATTTTTGAATTTCAAATTCCTCGAATTAACTATTTTTGACTATGGAAATAAAACTTCATAATTCTTGGAAGCAAGCATTGAATGATGAATTCAATAAGAAGTACTTTTTAGAGCTTGTAGATTTCGTGAAATCAGAATACAACTTGAAAAAAGGAAGAATTTTTCCAAAAGGAGAGCAAATTTTTAGAGCTTTAGATGCATGTCCTTTAAATGAGGTGAAGGTGGTTGTTCTTGGTCAAGATCCCTATCCAACGCGCGGAAATGCTCATGGTTTGTGTTTTTCAGTAGAAGAAAATATCCGTCCCTTTCCCAAAAGTTTGTTGAATATTTTCAAAGAAATTGAATCAGATGTAGGAATAAAAAGTCCAGAAGATGGCAGTTTAGTTCGTTGGGCAGAACAAGGTGTTTTACTGCTTAATGCGGTTTTAACTGTTGAAGAGGGGTTGCCCGAAAGCCATGCAAGACGAGGGTGGGAACAATTTACAGATGCTGTAATCGCTGCTGTTAATGCTCATAATCAACATGTTGTTTACTTGTTGTGGGGTTCGAAAGCTCAAGAAAAAGCAGCAAAAGTAGATGCGCAAAACAATTTAATTTTAAAAACGGTTCATCCATCTCCTTTGTCTGCTTACAGAGGTTTTTTCGGTTGCAAACACTTTAGTCAAACCAACAATTACCTTGTTTCAAAGGGTAAAAATCCCATTAAATGGTAATCCGAATTTGAGCTTTTTTAAAACGAAAATGATTCATTATCTTTGTCACCGATGGAATTAAAAAATGATCTTATTTTGCGCGCAGCAAGGGGAGAAGCGATTGAACGTTATCCTGTTTGGTTAATGCGTCAAGCAGGTAGAATTTTACCTGAATACAGAGCCGTTAGAGCTAAATTATCTGGATTTAAAGAATTGGTTGAAACACCAGAATTCGCATGTGAAGTAACAATTCAACCGGTTGATTTATTGGATGTTGATGCGGCTATTATATTTTCTGACATTCTAGTTGTTCCCGAAGCAATGGGACTTGAGTATCAAATGCTCGAGCAAAAAGGTCCGTGGTTTGAAAAAACAATTCGAAGTGAAGAAGGATTGAAATACGCTGAAACCAATTTTGATATTGAAGATCGTTTAGGATATGTGTTAGATGCTATTCGTTTAACCTCAAAAGAGTTGAATGGACGCGTTCCTTTAATTGGATTTGCTGGAGCTCCTTGGACAATTTTCTGCTACATGGTGGAAGGAAAAGGATCGAAAACGTTCTCTGAATCACGCAAGTTATTGTACACAAATCCAACTTTGGCACACGAGTTGCTAAACCGAATCACAGATGTGACGATTCAGTATTTGAAAGCTCAAGTAAAGGCCGGTGCACACATGCTTCAAGTTTTTGATTCATGGGCTGGAATTTTGGGAACTGAACAATATGCTGAATTTGGATTGAAATATTTGGAAAAAATTGCCAATGCGTTGAACGAAGTTCCACTGACAATTTTCTCGAAAGGAGCCATCACCTCAATCCCAGCAATTGCAAAATTGAATTGCAACACGGTTGGACTTGATTGGAACATGGATCCGGTAAAAACGAGAGAAGAAATTGGAGAAACAAGAACAATTCAAGGTAATTTAGATCCATGTGCGTTGTACGCTTCGCACAATGAAGTTCAGAATTTAACAAGAAAAATGTTAGATTCGTTCACAAGTAAAAGACATATTGTAAATTTGGGTCATGGAGTTTATCCAGATATTGACCCAGAAAAGGTTAAAACGTTTATTAAAACTGTAAAAGACTATGAATTGCGTTACTAATAATTTGAGAAAGTATAGCTCAATCGTATTGATTGGATTATCAACTATTACTTCTTTTGCTCAAGAAGGTGAAAACCTAGTTCCGAACGGAAGTTTTGAGGCAACGGATGGAAAAGTAAAAAAATTAGGTGGAATTGAATCAGCAACTGGATGGACTTCTCCAACTGGTGCTCGTGCTGATTTGTTTACTCCTAGCAAAGTTCCAGATATTAATACTCCATTGAATTTATATGGAACAGAGGAAGCAAAAGAAGGATCAAACTATGCTGGAATTGTTGGTTTCTCCTTTGGGAATAAAGTTCCAAGAACTTATTTGATGGTAAAATTGGATGCTCCTTTGAAAAAAGGAATGCAGTACTGTGTAAAATTTAATGTTTCCTTGGCTGAAGGTTCAAAATATGCTTCTAACAATATTGGAGCTAATCTTTCCAAAAAACCATTCGCAACAGAAGAAAAAACAATCATTAAAGATGTAGCACACGTTTTACATCCCGAAAATGATATGAAAAAATTCAACCAAATGTTTAATTGGGATCAAGTTTGCGGAACGTTCACAGCGGAAGGTGGTGAAAAGTACTTAACAATCGGTAACTTTTACGCAGATGATAAAACGAAATCTGAAAACAACAAAAAACCGAAGAATGTTAAAGTTGATCAAGTAATCGCTGCGTATTATTACATTGATGACGTTTCGGTTGTTATGTTAGGGGATGGTGAGAAATGTGATTGTATTGTGGCTGAAGATAACACTGAGTTTTCAACTACGATTTATCAAAAAGCGATTATCTTGAATGATAAAATGACGGTTAACCAAAAGATTGATAAACAACAAGTTTTCTTTGCATTTGGAAAAACCGCATTGACTCCTTCTGGTAAAGAATCATTGGATTTTATCGCCGAACAATTGAAAGCAAATCCAAAAATGAAATTGGAAATTCAAGGTTATTCAGACCCAGAGGAAGATAAGGTAGGTGCAGAAAAACCACAATATGCTGAAATGTCAAGAAAACGCGTTGATGAAATTATTGTTTACTTAACAGGAAAAGGAATTGATGCAACTCGATTAATTGGTGTAGATAAAGGAAGTGAAACTCCGAATGATGAGATTTCAGATTCTGATGATGATGATTTAAAAATGGCAAAAAATAGAAGAGTATTCTTCAAAGCGATTTAATTCGCCATGAAATATTAAGAAAAGGCTGTTCGTGAATCGAGCGGCCTTTTTTATTATAGTATAAACGTTTGAATTGCCTCATAAACTTCATGAGTTGGTAAACCAACAACATTGTTATATGAACCATTGATTTTCTCAATTCCAATGTATCCTATCCATTCTTGAATTCCATAAGAACCAGCTTTGTCAAAGGGTTTGTAATTGGAAATGTAATAGTGAATTTCATCCAAAGACAAGGATTTAAAGGTGACCTCAGTTTTAACTGAAAAAGAGATTTCCATTTCAGCTGAAACGATTACAACACCTGTTGTAACATTGTGCGTTCTTCCAGAAAGTAAAGTCAGCATTTTTTCAGCTTCTAACGCATCATTGGGTTTTCCTAGTAAGATAGTATCAATTTCTACAGTTGTATCCGCACACATAAGGATTTCATCCTCTTTCAATTCATCTTTTAAATCATCTGCTTTTAACTGGGCAATGTACTCTGCAACTTCTTCAATTGGTAAATCTTCAGGATAACTTTCATCCGTTTCCTTTGTCCTGACTTCAAATTCGTAACCAATTGAAGCCAATAATTCCTTTCTACGAGGGGATTTTGATCCTAAAATAAGTTTCATAAATGTAAATAGCCAATATAGAATGTAGCCAAAACACCAATGAGCATACTAATTTTAATCAGTGCATCATAGAGTTTTAGTTGCTTGGTTTTATTGGTGAATATAAGAAAAATAACAACTAAATTAATAAATGCTGCAATTCCAAATGGAATAGTAGCAGTCCAAAATTGAACAGTTCCGATAAAAGAATTCATTTTTGTTAAGCTGATCCAGATGTAAAAAGCAGGAAGAACGAACAAAATCAGCGCAACTAAAATCAACGACTTTTGTTGGCCTAATATCATCGGTAACGACTTTACATAAATCAATTTATCGCCTTCAACATCTTGAGCATCCTTAATAATTTCTCTCGCCATATTTTGAATAAAAGCGAAGAACGTTAACATGTAAATCAAGGAGTAGTCTATAATTGCAGTCCAAGAATCTGGATTGAACTCGGAGTGAGCGGATGCATATGAATTTCCTACTTGAAAATAAATAAGAACCAAAAGTGGAATTAGAGCGGTTAACGTGGCAATCATAAAATTACCAATGAACACTTTTCGCTTAAAATGCATTGAATAGAACCAAAGAGCATTAATCGAAACAAGATGCACAAAAACATACCAAAGCGATTGGTATTTAATGCTTAAATAAATAGCAATTGAAAAAGCGATGCCATTGAAAATCCAGTGCGTCAAAATGGCCCATCGACGATCAATATGTTTCGTAATAATTAGTTTTTCCGGTTTATTGATGCGATCTGCCTTAACGTCAAAATAATCGTTGATGATGTTTCCTCCGGCAGCAATTAAAACCGTTGATACGACTAATAATAAAAAATCAATCCAGTTATCATCGACCTTTTGAAAACGATTGGAGTTCAATATAAAAAAGCGAACACCATACATCGTAAGTACGATGATTGCTAGATTAATTGGCCGAATGAGTTTTAAAAAATGCACTATTTTATTATCTTATATTCTGTTCGTCGATTAGATTGATGAGCAGCTTCTTTTGCTTCATCAGTTGCTAATTTAGCAATTTCTGCGTCACTTACGATAGTTTTTGTTTCACCGTACCCTTTGAAAGTCATTCGTTTAGGGTCAATTCCTTTAGCAACTATGTAATCATATACGGCTTTTGCACGATCATTCGACAAGTTTAAGTTAGCTTTATCGTCGCCTCTTGTATCGGTATGTCCACCAATTTCAATTTTCAAGTTTGGATTTTTTACAAGGAAATCATACAATTTATTTAACTCAACATTCGATTCTGGACGAAGTGTTGATTTTCCTAAATCGAAGAATACATTTGCAAGAAGAGTAGGAACATCACTTGTAATTGGAATCATTGGCACATCCATGTGAATTGATTCCAATCCATCTTTCGCAGTCATATTGAAATTTTTAGAAAAAAAGTTGTATCCTGGATAACTCACATTTAAAGCATATTCCTGATTTACCGGGAGAGAAACTAAAAATGCTCCTGTAATTTTATCTGCTTCTGCAAAAATCACTTCTTTTCCTGTTTTCAAATCGATTAATTGGAATTTACCTGGAATTGGTTTTTTATCAGTAGCATCGAAAACAATTCCATCAAAATAAAGTGTTTTTGTTGGTCTAAATTCTTCCGGCATTTCGAAGTAATAAATATCCAAATCTCCATAACCTCCCACACGATCTGAAGCGAAGAATGCAATTTCTCCATCCGCTGAAACCAACAATGAATTTTCATCATATTTTGTGTTAATCGGATATCCTAAGTTTACCGGGTTGGACCATGAACCATCCGCATTCATTTTTGACATATAAATATCAGAACCTCCCATTCCAACATGTCCGCGTGATGCAAAATACAAGGTTTTTCCATCGGGATGGATCAATACAGATTCCTCTTCCATGTATGTATTAATGTTTTTAGGAAGTCGCTCTGCAGTTGACCATTGACCATTGTCTAGCAGTCGAGTAACGAAAATATCCGAATCAACGGGTTCTCCTTTTTTACTAACGCGTCGAATGAAATATAGTGTTTTTCCATCTGCAGAAAGGGAAGGTTGTGATTCCCACATTCCTGTATTTACACTTCCTGGTAAGTTTATTGGGTCTAACCAACGTGAACCATTTCTATGTGTGTAGAACATATCGCAGCTTCCTTTACCTGTTCTATTTCCCCCGTATTCTTGATTATTCGTAACATCTTCAGCACATGCAACAAAAATCAATGAACGGCCATCTGCAGAAATTGTTGGAGCACCTTCATTCATTGTTGTATTGATATTAACTGGCATTGGTACTGCTGTTCCCCAAATATTCTTTTCTAACATGGAAACATAAAAATCTTCTTGTTGCTTGTAAGCTGAACGATCATCATCAATACGTCGCGTAAACAAGAGCATTTTTCCATCAACTGTAATCGTTGGGAAATACTCAGGATCTTTAGTGTTTATACCCGGTCCAATGTTAATTGGATTGAACTTTTGTGGGTTTTGAATTGATTCTAAAGCGAATACACAGCTTTCTTGCATGGTATATGCTTGTCTAACCAAGTCTGGATTTGCATTGCGGTTTCGAATATAAATATCAAGGTTTTTAATTGCCTTGTCGTAATCGCCAACAGCTTGCTGCAAATTAGCCAAATAGAAATAGGTGCTTCCTGTTGGACTATGATTTGGATTGATTGCCAAAGCCGCTTCGAAGTGTTTGATTGCATTCGGATAATCTCCAAGTATTTCATAGAATTCACCTGCATTCATGTGAGCTTCCCAAAATTTCGGGTCTTTTTCAAGGGCTTTGTTCATCAAATCAATTCCTGACATATAATCAGGACGATTTGTTTTTGGATCAATATGATTTGGCGCTTGGATTCCAGCTTCAAAGAGTTTTATTGCCTTTTTGTTGGATGTAGAATAGCCTGTTTGTGCTGTTGAGCAACTAGATATTAAGGAAATCGAAAATAAAATAAATAAAATTCTCATGGTTACGGTATATTCATGAATTTA
>JBDLVK010000004.1:0-7119 GCA_039804825.1 Bacteroidota bacterium | reverse complement strand
TCGAACAAAAGACGTTGTTATTTTAGGCGAAATGAGAGATGATAAATGGGTGCACTAATCCATCGTTCAATCTAATAAGTGTGAAAAGAGAGGTAAACGGAAGTTTACCTCTCTTTTTTTTGTTTAGTGAAATTGGGTGCTTGTTTCCTGCAGGAGGAGTTGGTGGAGGTGTTGAAAGGGTTGGTAATTTATATTAAAGATTTTTTTTAATGACTTAAAAACAGTCATTAAAATTCATAATTGTTAATATCTTTCAATAAAAGTAATTTAATTACTTAAAAATAAATTTGGATATTATAATAATTTCACTACCTTTGTAATCGAATTACTTAAAATAAAATGAAATTAAAAGATATTGCTTCAATAAACTCGGGTTATTTTTCTAGCACAATCAAAGAGGGTGATGTGTATTATCTTCAAGCGCGTGATTTTGACGAAAACAAAAAAATAAATCTCAATCTAAAGCCTTCATTAAGTTACGTAAAAAATATTGAAAAACACTTTTTAAGCAAAGGTGATATTTTAATAGTTGCAAAAGGTGCAAGTTTTCAATCAGTTGTATATGACGGCACTTATGGTCCTGCTGTTGCGTCAACTGTTTTTCTTGTGATTCGTGTAAAAGACAGAAATAAGCTGTTGCCTCATTTTTTATCTTGGTTTCTAAATCTTCAAAAAACACAATTAGTTCTATTGTCAAAAGGTGAAGGGACAGCTATGCCAACATTAAGTAAAAAAATATTACTTGAGTTGGATATTGTTACACCTTCAATTATCTTGCAAAATAATATTATCAAAATTGAAGAATTGAGACAAAAAGAAAAATTTCTTCAAAAAATGATAGTAGACCTAATTGAAAAAAGAAATAATCAATTAATTATAAACGCCATAAACAAATAATCATGAAAATAAAAATGACATCACAAGACGTTAATAAAGTAGTTTGGAAAGCATGTGACACTTTTCGTGGAATCATTGATCCAAGCCAATACAAGGATTACATTTTAACAATGTTGTTTCTTAAGTATGTTTCTGACGTTAACAAAGAAAAGCGAAACGAATACATGACTAAATATAATGGTGACGAAACCCGTACAGAAAGAGCGATGAGTATGGAACGTTTTATTGTGCCTATTAACAGTTCGTTTGATTTTCTTTTTGAAAGCCGTAATGAAGCAAATATCGGTGAATTGATGGATATCGCTTTTGCAGATTTAGAAGAGGCTAATCGCGAGAAATTAACCAGTGAGGATGGTTCTGGTATCTTCCGTAATATCTCTTTTAACAGCAGTAACCTTGGAGATGCAAAAGATAAGAATACACGATTAAAAAATTTATTAATTGATTTAAGTGAGTTGGATTTAACTCCTTCACACCTGGAAAGCAACGACATTATAGGTGACGCTTATGAATACCTAATTGCAAACTTTGCAAGTGATGCAGGAAAAAAAGCGGGAGAATTTTACACCCCAAGTGAAGTGTCTACATTACTAGCAAAACTTACTAAAAGTAAACCAGGTGCAAGAATTGCTGACGTTACGTGTGGATCAGGATCACTATTGATTAAAGCTGGTAAAGAAGTTGGCTCTACCAATTTTTCTCTTTACGGACAAGAAGCAAATGGCAGTACATGGGCGCTGGCTGTTATGAATATGTTTTTACACGGTTACGATAATGCGATAATTAGATGGGGAGATACCATTCGTAATCCTAAATTGAAAGATGGTGATCAATTGTTGAAATTTGACACAGTTGTTGGGAACCCGCCATTTTCATTAGATAAATGGGGTGCAGATGAAGCAGAAGGAGATCAATACAATCGTTTTTGGAGAGGTGTTCCTCCAAAAAGTAAAGGTGATTGGGCATTTATTACACACATGATTGAGACTTTAAATGAAACTGGAAAAGCAGGTGTGGTTGTGCCTCATGGGGTTTTGTTTAGAGGTGCATCAGAGGGGAAAATTAGACAAAAAACCATTGAAGAAAACATCTTAGAAGCTGTAATTGGACTTCCTGCAAACTTGTTTTTTGGCACTGGTATACCAGCTTCTATATTGATTTTCAATAAAGACAAGAAAAATAATAATGTCTTATTTATAGATGCAAGTCAGCATTTTGAAAGTGGAAAAAATCAAAACAAAATGAATGATTACCACATCAATCATATTGTCGAAATATATGAGGATTTTAATCAAGGGAAACTAAAACAAGGAATTGTCGAAGATAAATACAGTTATGTTGCCTCTTTTGATGAAATAACAGAAAATGACTTTAACTTGAATATACCACGATATGTAGATACCTTCGAAGAAGAAGCTGAAGTGGATATTAAAGCTGTTCAGAGTGAAATTGATCGTTTGGAGGATGAATTGAAAGTGGTTCAAGGTCAAATGGAAAAATACTTAAAAGAATTGGGGGTTTAACATGGAAAAATTTGAAATACTATTTTACAGTACTCCTGAAGAAAACGCCAATATTGAAGTCTTTTACGAATTCGAAACATTTTGGCTTTCTCAAAAGAAAATGGCTGAATTGTTCAATGTGGAAGTAAATACCATCAATTACCATTTGAAAGAAATTTTCAAGTCTGGTGAATTGGTGGAAGAAGCAACTATTCGAAAATTTCGAATAGTTCAAAAAGAAGGTTCCAGAGACGTGAGCAGAGATGTTGAATTCTATAATCTGGATGCTATCATTGCCGTTGGATACCGCGTGAACAGTGCCGAAGCAACACGTTTCAGAATATGGTCTACGAAAACCTTGCGTGAATACATCATCAAAGGGTTTGTAATGGATGATGAACGCATGAAACAAGGTACTCAATTTGGAAAAGATTACTTTGAGGAACTACTCGAGCGTATACGCGAGATACGTGCGAGTGAAAGACGTTTCTACCAAAAAATCACAGACATCTATGCGCAATGCAGTATCGATTACGATCCCAAAGCTGAGATTACGCTTACCTTTTACAAAACCGTTCAAAACAAATTGCATTGGGCAATTACAGGGAAAACTGCTGCTGAAATTGTTGCGAAGCGAGCTAATGCTGAATTACCAAATATGGGTTTAACAACTTGGAAAAATGCACCAACTGGAAAAATTCTGAAACCAGATGTGAGCGTTGCAAAAAACTACATGATAAAAGATGAAATTGATGAATTGAATCGTATTGTTTCCATGTACTTGGATTATGCCGAAAACCAGGCAAAAAGAACTATTTCGATGACGATGAATGATTGGATTCAAAAACTAGACGCTTTTCTTCAATTCAATGAATACGAAATTCTAAACAATGCAGGAACCATCCGTCATGATGTTGCAAAACGCCTGGCAGAACAGCACTTTGAACAATTCAGAATTGAACAAGACAAACGTTTCGAAAGCGATTTCGATCAATTAGCAAAGAAACTTTCAACCTCCAAACCGAAAAAAGATGGGAAGTAACAAACATACCGAATTACCTAGTGGGTGGGAGATGAAACGCTTTAGTGAAATTATTTCACGAGCAGTACTAGGAGGAAATTATGAAAACTCAGAATCAAATAGTGGCATTCCTGTAATTAAAATGGGAAACATCAATAGAGGGAATATAAACATTGAAAAGATTCAATATTTGCCGATAGAATCGACTTATAACAAAAATGATATCCTTAAAAAGGGAGATTTATTATTTAATACTCGAAACACACTCGATTTGGTTGGTAAAGTTTCAGTTTGGAATGAAGAATTGCCATTTGCCATTTACAATTCAAACCTACTTAAACTAGAGTTTAAGAAAGAAGAGGTAGAATCTAATTTCTACATGAATTACGTCTTTAATTCAAATTTCCTCATAGGGCAACTTAAAGCAAGGGCAACTGGAACCACTAGCGTAGCTGCCATCTACGGCAGAGATTTGAATTCACTCAAAATTCCTCTTCCACCCCTCCCAGAACAACGCGCCATAGCCAACATTCTTTCCACATGGGATAACGCTATCCAAACCACCCAAGCACTCATTTCCCAAAAAGAAAATGAGAAAAAGTGGTTAATGCAGAATTTGTTGACTGGAAAGAATCGGTTAAAGGGGTTTAGTGGGGAGTGGAGTGAATTGAAGTTGTCTGAATTGTTTTCTCCTTTAAAGGATATCAATGATGGAGGAGATAGCCATTCTATAATGACCATTTCCTCAAAACTTGGATTGATTTCACAGGAAGACAAGTTTGATAGAGTCATCGCAGGTGACAGTCTTAAAAAGTATGCACAAATTAAAAAAGGAGATTTTGCTTATAATAAAGGAAATTCAAAGACATACCCGATGGGATGTATATATCGTTTGGAAGAAAAAGAAAGTGCGCTTGTCCCTTTTGTATATATCTGTTTTAGACCAACTGAAAATGTAGAAGGTTTATTCTATAAACAATGGTTTTTTAATCATGGTCTTGATGCTCAACTCAATAAAATTATCACTTCGGGTGCGAGAGGTGATGGGCTATTAAATGTGAATACTGATGATTTCTTTAAATTAAAAGTCCCTTATCCACAAATAGAAGAACAAACCGCAATCGCGCAAGTTCTTCAAACGGCAGACAAAGAAATAAACCTACTAAAAACAAAACTGGAACAACAGAAATTGCAGAAAAAAGGCTTGATGCAGGTGTTGTTGACTGGGAAGGTGAGAGTGAAAAATTAATTGTATGGAAGTATTATCATTTCAAGAAGCACTTAACAAAGCCAATATTTATACCAAGAAGCACCTATTATTAGGAAATGGTTTCAGTATCGCTTGCGTCCCAACAATTTTTTCCTACAATTCACTTTTTGCTCAAGCGGATTTTTCAGACATGCCAGAGGTTGAACAAGCTTTTAAAAAGTTGAACACAACGGATTTCGAGGTGGTAATAAAAGTGCTAGAGTTTGGTTCTGAAATATTCCCTATATACAAACCAGAGGTTCAGGATGTCATTGAGCTAATGAAATCTCATGCACATAAATTGAAAGAGAGATTAATTGAAACAATTGCGAAGAACCATCCTGCTAACCCTTCAGAAATAGAAGAAAAAAAACTCATTGCTTGTAGATCGTTTTTAGCAAATTTCATCCAAGTTGGGGGCTACGTTTTTTATCTAAATTATGATTTGTTACTCTACTGGACGTTGATGAATTCCTTGGACAAATCTGATGAAGTACTTAAGTGTAATGATGGATTCGGGCGCGACGCATACGTGAGTGGAGATCATGTTGAATACTCCGATTATTTGTCCTGGCAAGGAAAATCAAGTGGTCAAAATGTACATTACTTACATGGTGCAATTCATTTGTTTGATACGTCCGGTCATTTAGAGAAATTTAGTTGGGTTGATTCTGGAGTTCCATTATTACAGCAAGCAAAAAAGGCCTTAAATGAAGGAAAGTTTCCACTATTTGTTTCAGAAGGAGATACGGAAAAAAAACTCCATCGCATTAATCGTGTTCCATATTTGCATTATGCCTATGATAGTTTTAAAGGGGTCTTAGGATCAGTTCGAAACAGAACAGCAGGAAACACCTGTATTTTTACTTTCGGTTTTTCATTCAGCGAGAATGATAGACATATCTACAATGAAATTGCTACCGGACGAATAAAACACATCTTTGTCGGCTTATACGGAAACCCTGCGTCTAAAGAAAACCAAAGAATAATAACAACAGTGCTATCATTAAAAAGTCTGCGAGAAAGTCATCCTCTTGAGGTTACATTTTATGATGCTGAATCCGCAAATATATGGGGTAATACTTGATGTTATTTTAATAAATTCTTCAAAACAAATAATATTAATCAATGAAAGTTCAAATTTTAAAACCTATTGTAAATTCTGGTAAACTAGAACCAATCTCAGGACAATTCACGGCTTACAACGAGGACGGTCAATTAACCGCCTATAAGATTTCAGAGAATTACATTGATATTTTAAATTACAGATATATCCACAAAAATGTCTCTCACCCTTTAAAATCTGGAAAAGATAGATATTTTAAAAGGGTTCATTGTTTAGAATTTAAAAATAAAACAGTTTATTTTCTTGGGCGGTACGGATCTGATAAACCAATAGGATGTCATATTGGTTTGACATGGTTTGAAAATCAACGGTTTTTATGGAAAATGGGAGACCATTGGTTTCAGCAAGAAAAAAACATTAGATATATAGTCAATCTTCTCTTTTTAACACTAGGGTTATTTTACGGCATAAAAAAATAAGGTTATGAACACTCCCTCCTTCAAAGAAGACCACATATCCCAGATTCCGGCATTGCAAATGCTGATCAATATGGGCTACTCTTACCTCTCACAAGAAGAGGCTTTACAGGCGCGTGGAAACAAAACTTCCAATGTGATTTTGGATGATATTTTGCGCAAGCAACTCAAGGAACTGAATAGCATTCAACTTTCATCCTCCAAAACAAGCTATTTCAGTGATGCGAACATAGAAGCTGGAATTCGTGCATTAAAAGAAATTCCGTTGGTAGATGGTTATATCAGCGCATCCGAAAAAGTATATAATTTAGTAACGCTTGGAAAAGCCTTGGAACAAATTGTTGATGGAGACAAAAAGAGTTTCACACTACAATACATCGATTGGAAAAATAGTGAAAACAATGTGTTTCATGTCACAGAAGAATTCTCTGTAATGCGAGCAGGTAGTAAAGAACATTACCGCCCTGATTTGGTTTTGTTTGTAAACGGTATTCCATTTTCAGTGATCGAATGTAAACGTCCGGACATGAAAGATCCAATCCAACAGGCTATTTCGCAACATTTGCGCAATCAGCAAGAAGACGGAATTCGTAACTTATATATTTATGCACAAAACTTGTTGAGCCTTTCAACCAATGAAGGTAGATATGCAGCAACTGGTACACCAGAAAAGTTTTGGGCACATTGGGAAGAGAAATTCCCCTCAGCTGAAGCGAAAATAGCGTACGAACAAGAATTGAAGCACTTACGAAACAAACCTTTATCACAAGAAGTAAAATCAAAATTATTCAGTGAACGTTTTAACTATGTTCGTGGTTACTTTGAAGCTTTGGAGAAAGAAGAAATTCTACCTACGGAACAGGATGCTTATCTATTTGGTTTATGTCGTCCAGAGCGCTTATTGGATT
>JBDLVK010000003.1:0-25528 GCA_039804825.1 Bacteroidota bacterium | reverse complement strand
GGCTCTTACACTCTTTCCCTACACGACGCTCTTCCGATCTTTTTTCGGATCAACGCATTGAACAATTTAAAGTGGATTATCCAAATTACCCCTACAGAGACGAGTTGGAAATTGACATGGTATATCTTCAGTTAAAACTTCTTCCTTTTAAACAAGATGTGTATTACGGTTTCATGGATTATCAAGGAAAGGTTGTTATTCCCGCAGTTTATGAGCAATTAGGTTTCTTTAAAGAAGGATTAGCTGTTGCTGTGAAAGATGGAAAATATGGTTTCATCGACAAAGGAAATCGTGTGGTGATTCCTTTTGAATTTGATGCCGCTTCTGATTTTGATCAAGGAAGAGCTATTGTAGAAAAAAATGAAAAACAGGGAATGATTGATCGCACAGGCGTTGCAATATTTCCAATTTTGTACAATGATTTAGGGAATTTTTCAGAAGGACTTGTTTACGCTCAAAAAGATTCGTTGTACGGTTATTTTGACAAAAATCATGCGCTAAGAATTCCAGAAAAATTTGAAGAAGCCTTTCCATTTAACAATGGTTTAGCAAAAGTACAAATTGGAGAAAATCAAGCTTTTATTGATGAGTTTGGCTCTCAAATCGTTCCTCCAGGTTACGAAGAAATTGATTTTTACAATGATTCCTTGCTTGTGTTTGAAGAAGACGGGATGAAAGGATTAATGCGTAAAAACTGTCGTGTTGTAGTTCCTGCCGAGTATGATGAAATTGGAAAGTTAGCATTGAATCGTGCGTTAGTTGTCAAAGATGATGCAATTGGTTACATAGATGGAACTGGAAAAAATGTGATTCCTAGTTCGTTTGAAACATTTCCCAATTATACAAAACGAGGGCAATTCACTTCAAATATGGCTATTGTGAAATCCAAAGGAAAATTTGGTGTAATCGATATCAACGGAAAAATGATAATTCCTGCTGTTTTTGAACAAATCGGTGATGTTAGTTCGTTGATGGCTTACACAAAAGGAAAAGGTTGGGGATTCATGGATTTAACTGGAAAACAAGTACTAGCCAATGATTATGATTATGCTGAAAGTTTCAAAGACGGATTGGCGATTGTTGAGAAACTAACTTTACAAGGAGCAATCGATCCAAAAGGAAAAGTTGTTATTCCTCTGAGTTTTACGACCGTCGATCGAATATCAAAAGAATATTATTTGGTTTCTGTTGGCGCAAAATATGGCGTTTATTCCAGTTCAGGTGAAGTAATTGTTTCGCTTAATTATCAGCAAATTAGAGTGATGGATAAGGAAATTTTGGTGCTTACAAATCAAAATGAGCTGCATTATTTGTATCTTCCCGAAAAAAGAATCATTCAACCTATAAAAGATAGTGAATAAATTCTTCTATTATATCGATAAATATAAATATGCAATTGTGTCTGTGTTTACATTGTACACCGGTATTTTTGTCTATTTACAATTGGTGACATACAGTCGTTATTTTCCAATTCAGCCATTTTTCGAAAAATCCGAAGTAAACATTGTTGAAGATGAACTTGAATTAACTCCCGATAATCTAGAAATTGCTCAAAATCATATGGGTGGAGAAGTTAAAAATACCTCTCGGGATGTAAACGATACACGACAGCGCTCGGAAGATAATTGGTACGCAAATAAATCGACAGGTGATGTCGAAAAAGCTGTTAAAGATTATGAGAAGAGCTTGTATTCTGCTACTGGTGGTGAGGCAAAACGCGCTGCAATTCAAAAGGAGATGGATGAGCGTAGAAAACAAAATACGAGTACAAATTCGTCTAATTCCAATTCTAAAGGTTCGAATTCAACTCCAGGAGGAAATACTGCCGCTGCTGGAAATGTTATGGTCGATTGGTCGTTATCAGGTAGAAGTCCACATCAAAATAATAGTTGGTACGTTCGGAATCCAGGATATACATGTGGATATGGTTCAAGCGGAAGAGTAAGCGTTCAAATTTTTGTAAATCAAAACGGCGATGTGGTAAACGCAACGGCCACAGGTTCTTCTGGGGCGAATGATTGTATGATTCAGCAAGCTTTAAAATATGCGAAATTATCCAGGTTTAACTATTCTGGTTCAGCCCCAAAGTCTCAAACAGGAACCATTGTATATACCTTCGTAGGTCAATAAAAATGAGAAATCTCATACGTAAATTAACACCTCAATTCCTGTTGAATTGGTACCGAAGTTCTAAAAAGAAAGCAGTCAACACCCAACTTGAAATTGATAAATCCAATGGAGTCGTTTTAACAAAACACGATTTGATTCAACAGTTTAAATCGATTGGTATTGAACAAGGCGATAATGTGTTGGTGCATTCAAGTCTGTCTAAAATTGGATATGTCGAAAATGGTCCGAAAGATGTCGTTGAAGCTTTGTTAGAAGTTGTAGGTCCAACGGGAAATTTGCTCATGCCCAATTCTCCGAATGCTGAATATCAATTAAATTATATTCAACATTTATCGTGCTTTGATGTTCAGAATTCACAATCAAAACTTGGATCAATTTCAGAGTATTTTAGAAAGTTGCCAAATGCTGTTCGCAGCGCTCATCCAACTGAACCGGTTTCGTGTATTGGTCCGGATGCAGCTTATTTTACGAAAGATCATTTTGGTGAATTGACACCCTACACTGCAAAAAGTCCATTCTTTCGTATATCAGAGAAAGGTGGAAAAATTATTTATTTAGGTGTAACATTTGATAATGCAGGAACGAATTTGCACACACTTGAGGACACTGTTTCAGATTTTAAGTTTCCAGTTTATTTCCCTGACATTTTTAATGTAAAAGTGCGCTTTGAAAATGGGGAAGAAGCATTCATGAAAACAAAAGTTCACAATCCCGAACAAAGTAAAAAACGCAAATGTGACGGATTGATTCCACTATTTGAACAAAAAGGAGTACTGAAAAAAGTGCAAATAGGCAAAGCAAACACACTGTTAGTAGATGCCAAAGGATTATTGGATACAATGATTGAAGAATACACAGAAAGAGGAGTGACGATGTACACACCAAATGGAAGTGAATAAATTGAACTTTCTGGAGTTGATTTAAACGCAATTCGTAAATTTGACAAAAATAAAAACACAAGACAATGCGCAATTGGACAAGGATAAAAGAATATACAGATATTAAATTCGAATTTTTCGAAGGAATCGCTAAATTGACGATTAATCGTCCGAGAGTATACAATGCATTTCGACCAGAAACGAATATGGAATTGTTGGACGCTATGAATATCTGTAGAGAGCGAAATGATATCAGTGTGATCATTCTTACTGGGGCTGGTGATAAAGCATTTTGCTCGGGAGGAGATCAAAATGTGAAAGGAATTGGAGGGTATATTTCCGAAAATGGCGTGCCTCGTTTGAATGTACTGGATTTGCACAAAGCAATTCGTTCAATGCCGAAACCAGTAATTGCAATGGTGAATGGTTATGCAATCGGTGGTGGACATGTACTTCACGTAGTTTGCGATTTAACAATTGCTTCAGAAAACGCACGTTTTGGACAAACAGGTCCTAAGGTTGGTAGTTTTGATGGTGGATTTGGTTCGTCATACTTAGCACGTTGTGTTGGACAGAAAAAAGCGCGTGAGATTTGGTATTTGTGTGAGCAATATACAGCTGAGGAAGCAGAGAAAATGGGAATGGTCAACAAAGTAGTACCGTTAGATCAATTAGAAGATACTACTGTTGCATGGTGTAAAACAATCATGAAAAGAAGTCCTTTGGCAATTCGTATGATCAAACGTGGATTGAATGCAGAATTGGACGGTCAACATGGTATAATGGAATTAGCTGGAGATGCAACTTTAATGTTTTATTTGACAGAAGAAGCTCAAGAAGGGAAACATGCCTTTTTAGAAAAGCGTGATCCTGATTTTCAGAAATTTCCTAAATTCCCTTGATTTTGATAAAATCATATCGCTATAGAATTTTAACAATTCTGGCACTTGTTCTTTTTACAGGTGTTGGGTTTTCGTTTAATTCTGACAAGTGCAAAGACGAAGTTCGACCTGTTCGAGAATACAAGACAAAATATGTTGTTGTTTTGATCATTGATGGACCTCGCTATTCAGAAACGTTTGGTGATTCAACTTATCAGTATATTCCTAATTTATCAACTGTGTTGGCACCTCAAGGTGTGTTAATTAAGAATTTTAAAAATAATGGAACAACGACAACGAATTCTGGACATACTGCAATTTGTACAGGCAATTATCAAAGTGTAAAAAATGATGGCTCAGAATTGCCAAAATTTCCCTCAATGTTTCAATATTATTTGAATGAGAAAAATTTGGATTCGACACATGCCTGGGTGATTACAAGCAAAGGAAAATTAAACATTTTGGCTAATACCAAAAATAGTAAGTGGAATGGGAAAAATACCCCTTCTCAATATTGTGGTATTGATGGAAAAGGTGAAGGATATACGAATGATGCTTACACATGGAGAGATGCTCAAACCATTTTGACCAAATACCATCCAGAATTAACAATCATTAATTTATTAGAAGTAGATGTTCATGGTCATCAAAATGAGTGGACGGAATATTTACAAGCGATAAAAACAACAGATAATACAGCTTTGAATTTGTGGAATTTTATCCAAAATGATCCTGTATACAAGGATAATACAACATTAATTATTACAAACGATCACGGAAGGCATACTGAAGGTCATAAAAATGGTTTTGTTAATCATGGTGATAATTGCGATGGATGTCGAACAATTTACATGATTGGTTTAGGTCCTGATTTCAAGAAAAACTGTGTAATCGATGGAATGTATGATCAACTTGATATTAGTGCTACAATTGCTGAAATGCTGCATTTTAAAATGCCAACATCAAAAGGGATTGTAATGGATGAGCTATTTGTTACTCAATAAAAAAAGGTCAGTGAAAACTGACCTTTTTTAGTAGTATGATATTGCTTATTTTTTAAAGTAATCTGCAACAACCAAATCTTTTGTTCCATGTGTCCAAGAGTAGAATCCTTCACCTGTTTTAACTCCCTTTTTACCAGCAGTAACCATGTTAACCAAAAGTGGGCATGGAGCATATTTTGGATTTCCAAAACCTTCATGAAGCACTTCTAAAATCGCCAAGCAAACATCCAAACCGATGAAATCAGCCAATTGCAACGGACCCATTGGATGAGCCATTCCTAATTTCATCACTGTATCAATTTCTTCAACTCCAGCAACACCTTCAAACAATGTAATGATTGCTTCATTTATCATTGGCATTAAGATTCTATTCGCAACGAAACCAGGATAATCGTTCACTTCAACAGGAACTTTTTTCAAGTTGCGCGATGTTTCCATGATTAATTGTGTTACTTCGTCTGATGTTGAATAACCACGAATAATTTCAACCAATTTCATTACAGGAACTGGATTCATAAAGTGCATACCTATTACTTTGTCCGGACGTGTTGTAACAGAAGCAATTTTTGTAATTGAAATTGAAGAAGTGTTTGAGGCTAAAATGACATTTGGAGAAGTGAATTTATCCAAATCAGCAAAGATTTTCAATTTTAAATCAACATTTTCTGTTGCCGCTTCAACTACTAAATCAACATTTTTAACACCTTCTTCCATTGAAGTGAAAGTAGTTAGATTAGCTAACGTTGCTGCTTTATCTGCTTCGGTGATAGCTTCCTTTGCAACTTGACGATCTAAGTTTTTAGAAATCGTCGCCATCCCTTTATCTAAAGACGCTTGTGAAATATCTATCAATGAAACTTTGTAACCAAATTGTGCAAAAACGTGCGCAATTCCATTTCCCATTGTTCCAGATCCAATTACTGCTATATTTTTCATCGTGTTTTCGTTTTGTTTGGCAAATATAACAATGTCATTTTGCTTGAACCATTGTTTTTAAATTTAATTATCAGCGTGCTTAGAATTCGATTTGAATAGTGTAATTTTATCTCATGAACTGGAATGAAAAATCAATTGTATTTTATGATGGAGATTGTGGTTTTTGTAATCATGTAGTTCGATTGGTGTTGAAATTTGAAAAGAAACCCGAAGTCTACTTTTGTGCTTTGCAATCTGATTTTGCGAAGCGTTTTTTTCACGATAATCACGGTCAAGTGCCAAATTTAGAAACCTTTTATTTTTTTACAAACTACCGGTTATATTCTAAATCGAATGGTGCATTGGCTTTGGTTCGAAAATTGAAATATCCGTTTCCTTTGCTTCAATTGTTTAGAATTATACCTGTTTGTCAGCGTGATCAATTGTATCGCTTTATAGCAAAAAGACGCCATAGGTTGTCAAAAGGGTTCTGTTTGATTCCCACTGAAGAACAGAAAAAACGATTTTTAAATTGACTTAGCAATCCAAGTATTATCAAAAGATTAAGAGTACTTAATCGGTTTTAAAATCTATTTTCGCTTCGTTAACTCTTTAAAATAACAACTATGAAAAAAATTATTACTTCTTTGGCTCTTGTTTTAACTGCAAGTTGTTCGTTTGGTCAAATTGGTGCCGTTGCTCCTGATTTTACATCAACAGACATCAATGGGAATTCACACACTTTATACAGTTATTTGAATGCTGGAAAGTTGGTTTTAGTGGATGTTTCTGCAACTTGGTGTGGACCATGCTGGAATTTTCATAATGCTCATTATTTAGAAGATTTATATACTGAGTTTGGACCAGCAGGTACAAATGATATTGTAGTTCTTTTTTACGAAGGAGACGCTGCGACAACTTTGGCAGATTTAAATGGAACGGGTTCGAATACACAAGGTGACTGGGTAACAGGAACTCCATATCCAATAATCAATGATTCACCGTTGCACTTGAGCACAAGTATTTATGCCCCACTTGGTTTTCCGACAATCAATGTAATTTGTCCTTCTGATAAAAAAATAAAAGCAGATTTGTGGGATTCTCAAGCATCAACGCAAGCACAATCATTGCAAAATATGAGAACATTGGTTCTTGGCTACATTAATTCATGCACTGCGTTAGGTCTTGAAGAAGCAGTAGAACTTGTGAGTGAATTAACTGTTGCACCTAATCCAACAACGAATGCAACAACTGTAACAATGAATGCTTCGAATAACGAAACTGTGACCATTAGATTGTATGATGTAGCAGGGAAAGAAATTTCTACTTCTACAAAAGAATTGATTGAAGGAGAAAATGAGGTTGTTATTGAAATGTCAAACCTTGAGGCAGGTAAATATTTTGTAAAAATCAGCAATGATAATTATGTAAGTAAAATGATTCCAGTTGTAAAGCAATAAGCGATTGAATCAAAAAAATAGAAAAGCCCTTGTCAATTGATAAGGGCTTTTTCGTTTTAATTATGAAATGTTTTAAATATTTCAATCAGTTTTTCTGGCGGAACGACCTTGTTATCGTAATTGTTCATAATCGTCAAAACCTCATTCGTTGCATTTGGGTGTAAGCCCATTTTTATGCCTAATTCACGTATAAAATCAAGCTCATCTTGCGCCATGTCTGAATCAACATTCATGATTAAAATTAAACGTTGAAATTGCAAAATGCGTTCTCCTTCTAATTTTGGAGGATGAAAAGCGATGTATTGCTCAAATAACTGTTTAAAATCATCCTTTGAAACACCCATTTGTTGTGCAAGAATTAATAAAAAATCGAATTCTATTTCACGAACTTCATCATCAGCTTTAGCCATTTTAATCAATTCAACTAATAGACTTAAGCGTTGTTTGTTGTTATCATCATCCATATTTTCTTTGGATTACTTGGAATAATCAATTTCAAAAAATCCTTCTGTCAACATACACACTTTTTGTAAATGTTCTGGCATTTCAGTTTCTGACCAAGGTTGAGTTGCTCCAAATGTATGATTGGCTTCTTCGATTTCAAAAAGTCGTGTTTTTAACCATCTTGCTATTTGTCTTCCTTCTTCAATTTCTACAGAAGTATCCATATCACCGTGAATTACCAGAGTTGGCTTACTGGAATTTAAACAAGCTTGTTCGATGTTTAAAACATCTCTATTTGCATCAAAATCTTCAAATTGAGAATAGGAGTGAGGCATTTTTTGTAAAGTCCTGCTGTTTTCTGTGTAGCGGGTTCCCTGCGTTTTCCATACTTCCAATTGTTTTCCAGTCGGAAAGCGCTTTTCGATATCACAAATGGCTGACCAAGTCACAATGCGTTTTACACGAGGATCAGCTGCTTTTAATAAAACAATTCCTCCACCACGTGAATGACCTACTAAAAAGATTTCTGGAAGCTTATCAAATTGTGTTTGAATCCAATCCAAAACAGCATTTAAATCGGTAAGTTCGCTGGTGTATGAATTTTTTGCAAAAGCTTCTAAATCTGGAAAGTCAATTGGATTTTCAACAGTTCCGCCATTGTGTGACACATTGAATTTACAAAAACCATAGCCTTTCGAAACAAATTGATTTTGAACTAAATTCCAACATCCCCAATCCTTGTAACCCATATAACCGTGCATGAAAACGATTAATTGTTGATTGAAATTGGCTGGTACAACTAAATCTAACAGACTTTTTCTGCCATTTGCACCTGTATATTGCTGATTAATAAGTGTTCTTTCCATGATAATTCCAAAAATAACATTTTCGATAAAGTAGAAGCCGAATTTACTATCTTTACCTTGCAAATTTTGAAATTACCTGCATGAAGATATCAGCATCAATTTATTCTGACAAAAAACGCTCATTACCAGAAGTGATTACCGACTTAGTGAACCACCAAGTTGATTTGTTGCATGTTGATTGCAATGATGATTTAAGTGTTTTTGAAGATATTCAGTTGATTCGTTCGATGTGTAATTTACCGATTGATTTGCATATTATTACCAACGACCCCGCAAAGTATTTTGATTTGTTGCGTCAAAATCCTGTTGAATACATCACCTTTCAATATGAAAATTTGCCAGGAAAATTAGAAATTCCAACGGATATTTCTGGACGAAAAGGGTTGGCTATCATTACTCCAACATCGATTGCGGCTTTTGATGAATATGCACAGTTTGATTTTATTTTAATCATGGCGACAATTCCTGGACAAAGTGGAGGTGTTTTTGATAAAATTAATTTCTCAAAGATTCGTCAGTTTAGAAAAAAATATCCTGCGAAATCTATTCATGTTGACGGTGGGGTAAATGGAGAAGTTTCATTTATCCTACGAAATATGGGGGTGAGTTCATCGGTATCAGGTTCCTATTTATTCAATGCGCCAAGTATCGGTCACGCATTGATGAACTTGACGAAACGAGAAATTGAATCACAATTCCATGTTGGGGATTTTATGATGCCGCTGGATGAATGTCCAGTGGTGAATTATGAAACCATGGATTTGAAAACAACCTTGCAAACGATTGAAGATGGAAATCTTGGCTTCTGTTTGGTCGTCGATAATTCGGGGAATTTGGCTGGAATAGTTTCTTCGGCTGATATTCGAAAAGGAGTTTTGAAAAACCTGTCAAATTTAAATGCATTGGAAGCTAAATCTATGATGAATCCGAGGCCTGTGTCTATTTCAGACGATTCGACAGTGGTAGAATTACTTCAAACCATTAAAAAATGTGCATTTCCTGTAATGTACTTGCCGGTGTTAAAAAACGAAGGAAAAGCGGCAGGAATTGTTAACTTTGTGCATCTTATCAAAGGAGAATTATGATAATACATTTAAAATCATCTGTTTCACAACAAGATGCTGCGGCTTTGGCAGAACAAATCAAGGCATTTCACATTACTTCAAATGGAACAAATATTTTGATCACTGGTTCAGGTGTAAAAGAAGTTCCAACTAGCATAGAAAATAGTGTTGACCAATTTTGGGTATTTCCGAACGACATGCAATTGGCGTCTAGAAATTATCGCAATGAAAAACGTGAAGTTAAAATTGGAAACGTTACAATTGGAGGATCGACTGGAAACACGTTGTTAATTGGTGGTCCTTGTTCTGTTGAGTCAGAAGAGCAAATTCGTGAATCGTCTGAATTGTTAATCAAATTAGGATTGACAACACTTCGCGGTGGATGTTACAAGCCAAGAACAAGTCCTTATTCATTTCAAGGATTAGGATTGGAAGGGTTAAAACTACTAGCAAAAATGCGTGAAGATTATGGCTTAAATGTTATAACAGAAGCGCGTGATGCAACCCACATTGATGAGATCATCGAATACACTGATGTGATTCAAGTTGGAGCAAAAGCAATGTACGATCAGGGAATCTTGCGAGCGTGCGCAAAAACCAATAAACCAGTTTTAATTAAGCGTGGTTTCGGAACGACTTTACAAGAATTTGCACAAGCAGCAGAATTCGTTTTATCAGGTGGGAATGAAAATGTGATTTTATGTGAACGCGGTTTGCGCACTTTTGAAACAGGAACGCGTTTTACGCTTGATTTGTGTGGTGTTGCTTGGATGCAAGAATATACGAACTTGCCAATTATTTTGGATCCTTCGCATGCAATGGGCTATGCGTATGGAATACCAAATTTGGCGAAAGCATGTGTAGCAATGGGTATTGATGGTTTGCTAATTGAGGCACATCCAAATCCTAAAGTAGCGAAATCTGATGCGTCTCAGCAATTAGATCATGCGCAATTCGAACAATTGTTGAATTCACTTCGTCCAGTTGCGGAAAGCGTTGGTTATAAAATGATTTAAGATGCATTTACAGCAAAATTTAAAAGGACTTTGTGCAAAATTCGGTGTTGACTACAACGAGTTTTTAAACGATTTAGATGTGGATGATGTGAATGAACTGACAGTGTACGATTTGGAAGCTGTTTGTGAGGAATACGACGTTGACATGTTATCCTTGTTGTTCAAACCAATGTATCGTCCTGATTTGTGGAACAAGAAAATTGAAAAATTGAAATTGTTGGTTTTAGACGTTGACGGCGTTATGACGGACGGCGGAATGTACTATACCGAAAGTGGAGATCAATTAAAAAAATACAATACCAAAGACGGAATGGCAATTCAACATTTGGTGAAAGATAATTTTCAATTGGCGATTATTTCATCAGGCTTCAAAGGTGAAATGGTAAAGTCAAGAGCGGAATTATTAGGCATTCAATTCTGTTATGTTGGCCGTGAGCCAAAAATGGACATATTAAAGCAACACTGCGCTGATTTAGGAATTAAGTTGGAAAACGTTGCGGTTGTTGGTGATGACATCAATGATTTGGAAATAATCAAAAATGTTGGTTTTTCGGCTTGCCCAAGTGATGCTGTGAATGCAGTAAAAGGACATGTAGATGTCGTATTAACGAAAAAAGGAGGCGATGGATGCGTAAGAGAATTCATCGATTCATACATATTAAAACAACCATTATCTTAAGAGATTAACAATGGAAAAAATTAAAATTGGTCTAATTCGAGAAGGAAAAGTTCCACCAGATCACCGTGTGCCACTGACTCCAAAGCAATGTAAATCGATTCAGGCAATCTATCCAAATGTTGAAATCATTGTTCAGCCAAGTCCAATTCGTGCTTACAAAGACGAAGAATATGCTGCTGAAGGAATGAAATTGAACGAAAATCTGAGTTCTTGCGATATTATCATGGGAGTGAAGGAAGTTAATATTTCGGATTTAATTCCGAATAAAAAGTTCTTATTCTTTTCGCATACATTGAAAAAACAGCCATATAACAGAGATTTGTTGCGTGCTATTTTAGAGAAAAAAATTCAATTGATTGATTACGAAACAATTAAAAATAAGCAAAATAAGCGAGTGATTGGATTTGGTCGCTATGCAGGAATTGTAGGAGCTTACAATGGTTTCAGAGCGATGGGATTGAAAACAGGTTTATTCGATATTAAGCCAGCGAACAAATGTGCTGACCGCAAAGAAATGGAAGCTGAAATGTCGAAAATCGTATTGCCGGAAAATACAAAAATTGTGCTAACTGGATTCGGTCGAGTAGGACATGGAGCAAGAGAAATCATTGATATATTACCGATTAAAGAAGTGACACCAGACGAATTCTTGAAAACAACATTCAATGAGCCTGTTTTTACGCATTTGGAAGTAGAAGATTATTACGGAAGAAAAGATGGAAAACCATTCGATAAAGCAGAATTTTATTCGAATCCTGAATTATATAAATCAACATTTAACCGTTATTTACCGGAGATGGATATGTACATTCCATGTCATTTCTGGAGTAATCGTTCACCATTCATTATTACGCGTGAAGATTTAAAACAAGACAATGTTCGTTTGAGTATTGTTGCTGATATTTCATGTGATATTGACGGACCTGTTGCATGTACGATTCGTCCAAGTAAAATTGCTGATCCAATATATGGATACGATCCAATTTCGGAATCAGAGGTTGATTTCACAAAACAAGGGGCAATTGCAGTAATGGCAGTTGACAATTTACCGTGCGAATTACCATTAGATGCTTCAGAAGATTTTGGAAACGAATTGATGCGTCATGTATTACCAGCCTTGTTGAAAGAAGATCCTGATAACATGATTGGGCGAGCAAGCGAAACCACTACCGATGGACAATTAACTGAATATTACAGTTATTTACAAGATTACGTTGACGGGAAAGAATAATCGTCAGTACAATTGAAAAGGTAAGATTATGGAAAAAGGAAACAAGAAAATAATTCGCGGTTGGGTAATGTACGACTGGGCTAATTCAGTCTATAATTTAGTAATCTCCTCAGCCATTTTTCCTATTTTTTATGATTCACAAACAAAACATGCATACGCTGCATCAAAAGGTTATTTGGACGGAGATGGTCTCGTTGATGTGAATATGATTAAGGAAAATGAAGCCGTTTTGGTAAATTTCTTTGGTAGTGAATTGTCATCATCTGTTTTATATTCATTTGTTTTATCAGCATCATTTCTTGTTGTTTCTTTTTTGTCGCCATTACTTTCTGGTGTAGCAGATTATACGGGAAGTAAAAAGAAATTTCTTAAGTTTTTCTGTTACATGGGCTCATTTTCATGTATGAGTTTGTTTGCATTTGATCCTTCAAGATTGGAGTTAGGAATGTTGTCTGTATTTCTTGCAAGTATTGGGTATTGGAATAGTTTGGTGTTTTACAATGCCTTTTTACCTGAAATTGCAGAGGTTGAAGATCATGATAAAATTTCGGCAAGAGGATTTTCGATGGGTTATATTGGATCAATGACTTTGTTAGTAATTTGTTTGGCTATCATTATGGGCATTGGAAAAGAGTATACGCGTTGGAGTTTCGTGCTTGTAGGTCTTTGGTGGATTGGTTTTAGTCAATTTACCTATCGTGCTTTACCGAACAATGTTTACAACAAAAAACCAGAAAGCGGTTACATTTGGCGAGGCTTCAAAGAATTGTTGTTGGTGTTCAAAGAATTCAAGAAAACACGACGATTGAAACGTTATTTACTGGCATTTTTCTTCTTCAATACGGGAGTTCAAACTGTCATGTTAATGGCAACGATTTTTGCAAACAAGGAAATCGCTTGGCCTGAAGGAAGTGGATCATCTGGGCTGATCATTGCTATTTTATTGATTCAAATATTAGGAGCACTTGGAGCGTTTATCATGTCACGCGTTTCAAGTAAAATTGGTAATATTCGCACGCTTTTTATTTCGGTTTCAATTTGGATTGTAATATGTATGGGGGCATTTTTCATCAAAACGCCCGTTGAATTCTACCTACTTGCAAGTTCCGTTGGTTTAGTAATGGGTGGTGTTCAAGCAATTGCGCGTTCAACGTATTCTAAATTCTTACCTGAAACTACTGATCACGCAAGTTACTTCTCGTTCTTCGACGTTACAGAGAAAATTGGTATCGTATTGGGAACTTTGTTCTTCGGATTAATGGAATTCTGGACAGGTTCAATTCGTTATTCAGTTGCATCAGTTGCGTTTTTCTTTGTTTTTGGATTGATCTTCTTAATGTTTGTTCCAAAACATGAAAAGGAAATCACTTCAAATCACTAGTTGTATTTAGGAATAAAAAAAAGGTTAACACCGAAGCAGTAACCTTTTCCTTATTATTCTTTTCTTCTTAGTTTCCTAACATTACAGGAATTTTTCCATCTGTCATAATGATTTTAGCATTGGGAGAATTGGATAGTCCTCGCATCATTTCAATGTAATTGTATTTCAATAAGGATTCTGTTAACGAACTGTCGATGATGAGTTGTGCTTTTTTAATCCCTTCTGCTTCAATCGATAATCTTTCTGCTTCTTTTACCGCTTTTTGAATAACAAAGTCCATCTGAAGAGCAGCTTGTTCTGCACTAGCTTTTGCTTGAATAGCTTGTGACATTGCTGGTGGTAAAGTTATTTCTTTTAATAAAACTGCATCAATAATAAACCCTTGATCTCCAATATCAGCAGTTAATTCATCCACCATGACATGTTCAACTAATTTTCTATCTACGGCATACAACTCTTTTGCATCATAGCGTGCACTAACTTGACGAGCTGTCGCAATAAAATTACTTTCAACTACTACTTTTTGATAGTTCAATCCAAAATTTTGATAAATCTCTCTTACTTTTGTTGGATTGACATGGTAAAGTAAAATTATTTCTGTTTTTACATTCAATCCTTCTTTTGTCGGTAATTCTAAAACTTCATACAACTCAACTGTACGAATATTCATTTTAATTATTTTCGAAACAAAAGGATTATACAATTTAGGACCTGCATCCAAAGTTCCTGGTTTCAATTTTCCAATGGTCTGTTTCATCCCAATTTGTCCTGGTCGAATAACCGTGCAAGATGCCAGCATTCCAATTGATAGAATTAATGCACCACTTTTTTTTACTAATGATTTCATATTAAACTTTTTAAGAGTACAGTCAAATGTATTCTTAAATCAAGCCGGGCAATGTTAATGAAACGTTATAATTGGCATAAAAAAAAGGCTGATGTAAAATCAGCCTTTTATCAATTTATTTGTGAAAGTCTTACTTTTTGTAGAAAGGCAATTTAACAACTTTTGCTTTAACACCTTTTTCACGAATTTCAATGAAGATTTCGCTTTCCAATGCTGAATGTTCTGTTGTCACATAACCTAAGCCAATTCCTACTTTCATAGATGGAGACATAGTTCCTGAAGTTACTTTTCCAATAACATTTCCATTTGCATCTTGAATTGGGTAGTCATGACGAGGAATCCCGCGATCTACCATTTCAAAGGCAACTAATTTACGTTTAACACCTTCTTCTTTTTGTTTTTTCAAGAAGTCAGCATCTGTAAATTTTTTTGTGAATTTAGTAATCCATCCCAATCCAGCTTCAAGTGGTGAAGTTGTATCGTCGATGTCATTTCCATACAAACAAAATCCCATTTCTAAACGCAATGTATCGCGTGCAGCTAATCCAATCGGTTTAATTCCGAAATCAGCACCTGCTTCAAATACTTTGTCCCAAACGTGATTAATATCCTTGTTTTTAACATAAATCTCAAATCCACCAGAACCTGTATATCCTGTTGCAGAAATCATCACATTCTCAACACCAGCAAATGTACCGTGTGAAAATGTGTAATAAACCATGTCTTTCAAATTTACATCTGTCAATGATTGCATTGCTTCAGCAGCTTTCGGACCTTGAATTGCCAATAATGAATATTCATCAGACAAGTTTTCCATTTCTACTCCTAAGTCGTTCAAAGAGGAAATCCAATTCCAATCTTTCTCAATATTTGAAGCATTAACTACAATGAAAAACTCATTTGCATTCACACGGTAAATGATTAAATCATCAACGATTCCACCTTTACCATTCGGCATACATGAATATTGTGCTTTACCATCAAACAAAACCGATACATCATTTGATGCAAATTTTTGAATTAATGCTTCTGCATTTGGACCTCTTAAAACAAATTCACCCATGTGAGAAACATCAAAAACACCAACAGCATTACGCACTGTTTCGTGTTCAGCATTTACACCTTCGTATTGAACAGGCATGTTATATCCTGCGAAAGGAACCATTTTTGCTCCCAAAGCGATGTGTTTGTCAGTTAAAGCAGTATTTTTCATTTGTATAAATTTTGCGTCAAAAGTAAGATTTTAATCGAGATTTTACGTTATTCCAAAGTAGATTTAGCTAAATAGTTCAGCCAATTCTTTTCCAACCAAAGTTCCAATTGCAACGCCCATTCCACCCATTCGAACACCAATACCAATTTTGTCATCAATCTTTTCAATGATTGGTGCTTTGGTTTGTCCAACCCCCATGATTCCTGCCCATTGATATTCAATTGAATAGGGTTGGTTGGGTAAAATAACAGTTGAAAGTAAATTTTCTAAAGCCGTCATGATTTCTTCACTTGTTATAAGTTGCGTTGTTGTTTCAGCTTCAAAGTTTAAATTGCGTCCGCCACCTAATAAAATTCGATCTTCAACATTTCGGAAATAATAATATCCTTGCTGATAATGAAAGGTTCCTTTCACTTTCAGGTCTTCAATTGGAGTGGTAACCAAAACTTGAGCACGAGCTGGTAAGACATCTCGATTTGGAATGAATTGTTGTGCAAATCCATTGGTGCAAATCAATACATTTCGCGCTTTCATGTAACCAATCGATGTTTGAATGCCAACATTGTATAAATGTGTTTGCAAGGCGATTGCCTCGATTCCAAACAAACAATTAATTCCTTTTTTAATGGCAATTTGATAGAGTTTTGTTATCAATTTACCCGTATTAATTTGTCCTTCCAAACGGTTGTAAAAACTCGTTTCTAAGCCTTCAAATCCAAAGTTTTCAGCGCAATTAATATCTTCAGAATAGACATCCTTTTCACCAGTAATTTTCTCTAATTGCACGTTGAGATAGGGAAGTTGTATTCGGATGTTTTCTAATTGATCTGCTTCTTCAGGAAGAATTAAATCCCACGATCCATTGACTTCTAATTCGAAATTTTCTCCCCCAACTAATCGCTTTAAATTCTGCAGTCCATCCCAACGCTTTTTGACTGTTTCAAACACTTGTCTTTCGTCTGATTTTGTTAAATCATCGAGTAATTCGGTTACACTTCCAAAACAGGCAAAACCAGCATTTTTTGTACTTGCACCACTTGGTAAAAAACCTCTTTCAAGTACTAATATTTTTGCTTCTGGATGTAAATTTCTCAACTCAATAGCGGTTGATAAACCTACAATTCCAGCGCCGATGACAACAAATTCATTGTCTTCAAAATAGGTTTTGCGTTCCCAAAAGCTTAATTGTTCAATGTTTAATGGATTCATAGGGCAATTAATTGAACATTTTTAGTCATATTTGTATATAATTTGATGTCAAATTTAAACCAAATCTGTAACTAGGTGTACAGCGGTACGTTTAAACCAAAAATATGAAGCAATTTTTGACTTTTTTGTTACTATGTTTGAGCTCATTGAGTTTTGGACAAACTATGAAATTTCATGTAGATGGGAACATAAAAAATAGTTCGTTAGCCAAACCAGAAGCTGGAATAATTGTAGAAGTTATTCAGAATGGCTCAAGTGTAGGTCAAACTGTTTCAGCCTCAAATGGTAAATATGACCTAATTACCAATGTAGATTTAACAAAACCATTTAATCTTGTTTTTAAAAAAGATGGTTTTTACAGTAAAACAATTGCTTTCGATTATACAAAAGTAAATCCCGAAGACCTACCAGCCGGTGATTTACAACCATGGAAAAATGGTGCAATTGATATGTATTCCAAATCAATACCTGCAGATTTATCATTTTTAGAAACAGAACCAGTAGCGAAATTTGGTAATGGTGCAGATGCAGGACCACAGAACGGTTATATCAATTCTATGAAAACTAAAATTGATAAATTACTTTTAGCAGCGGAACAAAAAAAGACAGCAGACGAAGCAAAATACCAAGCAGCAGTTGCAGCAGCTGATGCTTTGTATACCCAGAAAAAATACGAGGAAGCTTTAGCTAAATACGAAGAAGCCAACGGTGTGAAACCAAAAGAACCGCACCCTATTCAACGAATTACAGAATTAGATGATTTAATCGCGGCAAATAAAAAAGCTAATCTAGAAAGTCAATTAGCAGATACGGAATATCAAAACCTTATTACTGCTGCGAATACCTTGCGTGATCAAAAAAAATATGAATTAGCAATAGCGAAATATAAGGAAGCGTTGGCAAAACGAGATGAGCAAATGCCTAAAGATCAAATCGCTGCGTTAGAAAAGATTCTAGCAGATCAGAAAAAAGAACAAGAAAATGAGGTTAAATATCAAGAGGCAATTAAACTTGCTGATATGATGTTTAATCAAAAGACCTACGGCAAAGCAAAAGAAAAATATACGCTTGCTTCGCAATTAAAACCTTCAGAACAATATCCAAAAACGCGATTAATTGAAATTGAAAAGAAATTAGCGGAACAAAATGTTGCCAACGAAAAGAAAGTGAAATATGAAGAGGCCTTGGCTGCGGCTGATGCTCTTTTTGGCGAACAGAAAATTGAAGAGGCAAAAGCGAAATATTCAGAAGCCTTAACATACGAGCCTGCATCAACTTCTGCAGAAGAAGGCGTTCAAAAGTGTACAGCCATTCTTCTTGAAAAAGCCAAAGAAAAAGAAAAAGCAGAGAAAATTGCCAAATTGTTAACTGAAGGGGGAACCCTTCTTATAGGAAATAAATTACCTGAGGCAAAAGCAAAGTATACGGAGGTTTTAAGTTTAGATAATGCCAATTCTGAAGCAACTGCTAAACTTGCTGAGATCGAAACAAAATTAAAAGATGCAGCAGCTTTAGCTGAAAAGGAAGCGCAATTCACAAAGTTGGTCACAGAAGGTGATGCTGCTTCAAAAGCATTGAAATTTGCCGATGCAAAGTCAAAATATGAAGCTGCTTTGGCAATAAAAGCCGATGCTCCGACTCAAACCAAACTGGATGGTGTAAATTCAAAATTGACCGAATTAGCTTCTGCAGCAGAGAAAAAGCAAAAATTTGATCAAGCAATGTTGGATGCTGATGCCTTGTTCAAAGAAAGTAAATGGGAAGAAGCAAAAGCTAAATACAATGAAGCAATTGCTCTCGATGCAACAGCTGCCTTACCTAAAGACAAAGTAAAGCAATGTGATGCAAAATTGTTGGCACTATCAAAAGATAAAGAAAAAGCAGATAAAATTATTGCCCTTTTAGCTGAAGGGAATCAACTTTTTACAGCTGAGAAATGGAATGATTCGAAATCAAAATATAACGAGGTTCTTGTTTTAGACGCCACTAATGCAGAAGCAAAAAGTCAATTGTCTGAAATCACTAAAAAATTGCAAGAAGTAGCAGATAAAGAGGCGCAAGAAGCGAAGTTTAAGAAATTAGTTGCTGAAGCAGACGCATTTACGACTGGATTAAAATATGCAGATGCAAAAGCAAAATATGAAGAAGCATTAAAGTTAAAAACTGATGCTCCTACTCAAACGAAGTTAGATGGTGTTCTTGCAAAAATTGCTGAACAGGAAGCATTAGGAGCTGAAGCTGCTGCAAAAAAACAAAAGTTTGATCAAGCAATGGCAGATGCGGATGCCTTGTTCAAAACGGAAAAATGGGAAGATGCAAAAGCTAAATACAACGAAGCAATTGCGCTTGATGCAACAGCGGCCTTACCAAAAGAGAAAGTAAAAGCTTGTGAGGCCAAATTACTTGAACTTTCCAAAGATAAAGAGAAAACTGAAAAAATTAATGCTTTACTAACAGAAGCAAATAGTTTGTTTGGGGCAGAAAAATGGAATGACTCAAAAGTAAAATACAACGAAGTGCTTGCTTTGGATGCAACAAATGCTGAAGCAAAAAAGCAGTTGGAGGCAATTGCTAAAAAACAGCAAGAAATTGCTGCTCAAGAAGCAAATAATGAGAAATTCAATAAATTAGTTGCAGAAGGGGACGGTTTATCAAAAACACAGAAATATTCAGAAGCAATTGCCAAATACCAAGCTGCGATTGCGCTTAAAGCGGATGCTGGAGTTCAATCAAAAATTGATGAAGCAAACGTCAAATTGAAAGAACTTGCAGAGAAAGAATCAGTAGAAGATCAATTTCAACGTTTGAAAGCTGAAGGGATGAAATTGGCGGCTGAACAAAAAAATCAAGCAGCAAAAGATAAATTAGTTGAAGCTCAAACATTGAAAACAGATCCAACGGTTACTGCTAAGATAAAAGAGTTGGATGATAAGTTGAAAGCTGAAGCCGATGCGTTGAAAGCTGAAAAAGATTACCAAGATATTTTGGCAGCAGCACAAGCTAAGGAATCTTCTAATGATATTGACGGTGCAATTGCGAAATATACTGAAGCATTAATAAAAAGACCAACTGATCCTTTTCCAAAAGGAAAATTGGCTGATTTGGAAGTGTTGAAACTGAATAGTGCCAAACAAAAAGAAATTGATGCGAAGTACAATGCTTATTTGAAAAAAGGTGACGAGTTTTTTGCAAAAGATAATTTCTTAGCTGCAATTCAGGAATACAATTTGGCGAATGGTTTGAAACCTGAAGAAAAAGAACCAATTGAAAAGGCTGCTTTGGCACAACAAAAAGAAGAAGAAAAGGGATCGGAAGATAAAAAGAATTACGAAAAAATTATTGTTGGAATCAACAAAGCAATTGGCGAGAAAGATTATACAAGAGGTAAGGAGCTAGTTGAACGCGCAAAGAGTTACAACAAGCAGTTTAGTATCATGCCAAACGATACAAGACCAGATGATTTGTTGCGTCAAATCCAAGCAATAGAGCTTGCTGAAAAGAACTATACAGCTAAGATGAAAGAGGCTGAGACTTTTGCATCAGCAAAGGATTATCAAAAAGCGTTGGTGGCTTTCGAACAAGCAAAAATTATTAAACCTGAGGAAACAACTCCTCAAAATAGAATTGATGAAATCAATGAAATTGTGAATGGTTTAATGGATCAGCAAGCGAAGGAAAAATTGTACTTGGATCACATGGCAAAAGGTGGTGTGAACCAAGCTGCTAAAAGTTATGAGCAGGCACTTTCTCATTACCAAAACGCATTGTCTGTTAAACCAGGTGACAAAGTAGCAAGTGACAAAATAAGCGAACTTCAACAAATTTTAGACGATTTAGCGAATAAGAGCAAATCTGAATTAGACAAGAAAAATCAGTTTGAGGCTTTCATTACTGCTGGAGATAATGCCTTTTCTTTAACGAATTATCAGGATGCGATTGCAAATTATAAAAGCGCGTTGCAAATCGATAATTCGAATTTATATGCTAAAAAACAAATTGAAGAAGCTGAAAACCAAATCCGATTAAGCGCAAATAATGCGGCTGAAATTGAATACCAACAATTGATAACAAGCGCTAACGAATATTTTAACTTGGCATCCTACGATAGAGCGAAAGAGAAATATACAGAAGCATTGAGTAAACGTCCGACAGATGCTTATCCCAAAACTAAACTTGCTGAAATTGATGCAATTTTAAATCCGGCTTTGGTAAAATCAACTACGTTGCAACCATTAGGTGATCCATATGATAATTCAATTATGGATGGATACGCGGCGCTAGTAAAAGCAGATTTGGAACGTAAAAACTTGCAAGCCACAGAGGTTTTAACAAGAGTTGAAGATGTTGTTGTTACACAAGATGAATTGATGACAGACAAAGTTTCGGATCAACAAGAAACAACAAATGAAATCTACTTGTTGCGTAATAAAATCGCCATTCAAGAAGAGGAAGGAGATATCAATCGTCAAGGTACTGTTGATGTACTGAGAGAAGAAGAATTAAACAGAGTCAATGAAACCGTTGAGGCGGACGGTTATGAAAAAGCTGAAAACATTCGTGCTAAAGAAAGCATCCACGAGGCTGTTGTCTCGACTGAGAATGAAAATACAACCCGAGATGGCGTTCATTTAGAGAATACTGAAAAAATTACAACGATAACATATGACCAAGCGGAGTTGATTCGTCAGCAAGCTCAAGCTGATGCTCTTGTAAATGTGAATGCTGATCAAACCATTGATGATGTTAAAATGTCAATGGCAGAAAATGATGACAATCGTTCAGAGGAGCGTCAAAAAATAAAAGAGCAAGTTAAGGTATTACAAGTCACGAATGCGGACAAAACTGATGCATTAACCAATTCAAAAACAGACCAAGTTCAATCAACAAAAAAAGGAATTGACGATGTTAAAATAACTGCAGGTGAGCTTGAAAAAGATGGCGCTGTGCAGACAGAAAGCAACGAAAATCAATTGAAAGTAATCGAAATTGAAGTGAACAATGGGGTTCAGAATTTGGAAAACAAACAAACTGAAAGTTCTTATGAATTGAATAGAGGTGTTGAAGAAATCAATTTGTATATCGAAGAAAATAAAGTTGAACGCGATATGAATCGCCAAGAAACTGAATCAACATTAAGAGATGAAAGTTTAGCGATTGAAGAAAAACAATTTGAAGATTATTCAAATGAGACGGTTAAGTATTTAAAAAATAAAAATGAGATCAACAGCGCGGTTGAATCAACCGTTCAAGTCGATGAAATGGCAGAAGATAAACACGCGATTAAAGTTGAAGAAGTTAAAAAAATTGATAAGAACATTGCGATTGTAAATGTTGAATCTGATTTAACAGATGAGCAAACACGACAAAAAGCGAAGTCAACCATTGTTGTTGCAAATACAGCTGCGGAGTTGAATTCTACTTCATCGACTGAAAAGCAAGAGAAAAATGCTTACAAAATGTCCGATGTCAGTAAAGCAAAAGAATCTGAACAAATTGGACAAGAAGCAAAAGACATTGATAAACATTATGAGGCACAAAAACAATTGAGCAGTGTTGACAATACAAAACCAGCGAAAGTAATAGTAGCGAATACTTTAGGACAAGAATATCCTGAAGGTGTGAGTCAAGAGTCGTTTACTCAATCGGATGAAAATGGTTTGATGACTGCAATTATCACTCGCAGAGTAGTTGTAATAAACGGCCAAGGAAATGTATATGTTCGCACTCAAACCTTGAATTCAATTACCTACACGAAAAATGGTGAAGCGTCAACGGAGTATGTGTGGCAAAAAGAAACTCAAAGTGCAAAATTAGAAAGACACTTCTAGTATTTATTCAATTTTCATTGTCAGTAACTCTTTTTCTTAACTCGATTTTTTCGTTTAAATTGGTGTAATTTCACATCAATAATGGAAACGAAAAAGGTTATTGTCATTCTTGCAACACTCAGTAAATTGATTATTTCTGGGCTGCTATTTATGTATTTTTGGAAAGCTGAAGATTTTTTAGAAATAAAATACATTGATTTGGGAATTATCATTTTGGCAATTGTCTACATCCTTCTTCAATTATTAACACGAAGATTGGCCATTGTTTCAAACTGGTGGGATTGGGTTTATTACGCAGGATTGCTGTGTATCATGCTTGCTTCAATTTTCATTTCACAAGAAACGTTTAATACATTCGACATGTTTACTCTAATTGGAACGGTGCTTTTAATCCTTCCTTTATTCGCAGACATCTATCAACTGTTTTTGAAAAAGAAACTCAAATGAACGTACATTTTATTGCAATAGGAGGAAGTGCGATGCACAATTTAGCAATCGCACTGAGTAGAAAGGGAGCAAATGTAACAGGTTCCGATGACGAGATTTTTGAACCTTCAAGAACACGTTTGGAGAAACAAGGAATACTTCCCGCTTCAATTGGTTGGGATGCAATTCGAATTACAAATGAATTAGATGCTGTAATCTTAGGAATGCATGCTCGTGAAGATAATCCTGAATTGCTTAAAGCGAAAGAACTGAATATTCCTATTTATTCGTATCCAGAATATTTATACGAACAGAGTAAAGACAAAACGCGCGTCGTAATTGGAGGAAGCCACGGAAAAACAACAATCACCTCAATGCTTTTGCATGTTGTGAATGAACTTGGGCTGAACGTTGATTACATGGTTGGGGCGCAACTAGAAGGCTACGATTGTATGGTTAAATTGACAGAAGATGCTCCTGTAATGATTTTGGAGGGTGACGAATATTTATCTTCACCAATTGATCGTCGTCCAAAGTTTCATTTGTACCGACCAAATGTTGCAATTATCAGCGGTATTGCCTGGGATCATATCAACGTGTTTCCAACGTTTGACAATTACGTCGAACAATTCGATATTTTCTGTTCGTTAATTGAACCGAATGGTACATTGATTTACAATACAGAAGACGAGGAAGTGAATAAGTTAGGTGAGAAATATGCATCAAAATTAAAGGCTATTCCTTACAAAACTCCGACATACGAAGTCGCTGAAGATGGAACACGCTTATTTTTCGACGATGAGATTTTTAATTTAAAAATATTTGGTGGTCATAATTTGCAAAATCTAATGGGCGCAATGCGCTTGGGTGAAGCAATTGGAATTGAACCAAAAGATTTCTTTAGAGCAGTGCAATCATTTACAGGTGCTGGAAAGCGTTTGCAGAAAGTAGCTGAAAAAGGTGCATTTACAATGTTCAAAGATTTTGCTCATTCACCGTCTAAATTAAAAGCAACAACTAGAGCTGTTAAAGAACAATTCGCTGAGCGTCATGTTGTGGCTTGTATGGAATTACATACTTTTTCATCCTTAAAGAAAGAGTTTTTACCACATTACAAGGACGCAATGAAAATGGCTGATGAAGCAGTTGTTTACTACAGTCCAGAAGTGGTGAAACACAAAAAATTGGAACCTATTTCAAAAGAATTGGTTGCTGAAGGATTTGGTGGAAATGTTCTGGTAATGAATGAAACCGAAGAAGTGCTACAGTTTATTCGCTCAAAAAAATGGGACAATGCCGTTCTTTTGATGATGTCTTCTGGGAACTTTGATGGAATTAATTACGAAGCTTTAGGAGAAGAACTATCCAATGGTTGATCCACTTCTTTCAATCGTTTGAACAAGATTTTTCTAAAAATCATAGTCACTAATAGACTGTAAATTGTTGCAAGTACGGTCAAAGATAATACTGACAAGATTGCCGTGTTTTTAGCAGAAGCACCGTTCTTATTGTTTGCAATTAATTTTTTCTCAATTTGCTCTTTTGTCATTACTTCAGCATCTGGTTGTGAAGCTTTGAATTTTTTCAATTGAACAGGGTCGTTTACCATTTTATGAATGGTCATTTCGTTTTCTGCAATTTGGTGTTTGTAAAACTCCGGATTGATATTGTTGTAATAAACATAAATAAAAATACTAACTATAATCACGTATGGAATTCCAGCAGTCATCGCATTTTTTATGTCTAAAAGCGCATTCGTTTCTTCTGTATCACGCATTTTTTGGATAAATAAACCAATCGCAATTGCCAACAATAAACCAAGAATATTTAATAAAACTGCCGGTGCAATTACATAAGTGCCAAATGAATGCATGATCATTTTAACTCCAATCCAAGCAAATGCTGCAATAATTCCTGTTTTAACTGTGATACGCATAGTACAAAAAATAAAAATCCCGGTATGAAAATCACACCGGGACAAAAGTATAGTTTAATATCGAATTAACTGTTCATTGACACAAGGAATTCCTCGTTTGAAAGCGTGTTTTCCATGTGA
>JBDLVK010000002.1:0-4480 GCA_039804825.1 Bacteroidota bacterium | reverse complement strand
CTATTAAACCTTTTTGATAAATCATTTCGTTCGAACAGCCTACTTGGAATTTTAGTGCTTGTTGTTCTTTTCGTTTTTGCCCAAAATGCTGATTCAAAATTTGCTCGAATTGCAATTGGCTTTTTATTTATACTTGAATTAGTTCAGTTATTGGCAAAGTATCGCAAGAATGGTACTCTTCAAAATAATTGGCCTTATATTGTAACAGCAGGCTTATACATCCTTCTTGTAGCTTCAAATTCACTTTTTTACGGACCTAAATATGCTAATTCGAAGCAGTATCGATTAAATGCAATTGAGGTAATTGATATCAAAGGATCTCAATTTGAATTAACGAAAGTAAAGGATACCCTCACTCAGCAGGAACAATTGGCTTTAATGGACTATTTGGATTCACTGAATACCCGAAGTCCTGAAGTAGCTGTGAATTTGCGAAAGAATTTGATTCTTAATGGAATTGAGATGATGAAGGAAAGTCCTATTCTCGGAATCGGACCAGGAGAATATCACAACAGATTGGTTCAGGGAAAACACAAACATTTCATTCATAATCATGTATCTCCACATAACTTTCCAATTGAAATTATCAGTCAATACGGAATTGTAGGTTGGATGTACTTATTGATCGTTCTTGGTTTATTTTTAATGATAGTTAAATCGCTTAAAGAACATCTACGAAACAATCCATGGATCATCGCGCTATTTGTTGTTTTGCCAATCTTTTGGATGATGCCATCTGCCTATTTATACCTGGACATTCATTGGATGTTTTTGCCGATTGTAGTACTTTTCTTGGATATAAATTCTTTTAACAAAGCGAATCATGTCATCGAACAATAAAGTCTACTACCGTAACTTTTTGACGATGCTTTCTGGTAACACAGTTAGCCAATTGATTCCATTTATTATTGCACCGATTTTATCACGTACTTTTTCAAAAGAAGAATTCGCCGTTTTAGCGAATTTTATGGCAATCGTTGGTGTAATTGGAATTGTTGCAACTGGTCGATTAGAATTAGCAATTCCGCTTCCGAAAGAAAAAAAGCGTGCCCAAGAAATTGCATTTACTGGTTTCATGATTACGATCGCCTTGGGATTGTTAAGTATTCTGCTTCCAATTTTCGCGTTTCAAGTGGGTAAATTATACAATGATCCACATTTGCCAAAGTATTTATGGTTAGTTCCGTTATCCGTTATCAGTTATGGTTTGTTAGGGCTGACGAATAATTGGAATTTACGCCACGAACGTTTTCATTCTTTGTCAATCGGGAAAATTGGTCAATCAATTGTAAACAATGGTTTAGCTGCTATTTTAGGTTACATCGGATGGGGAGTTGATGGGTTAATCATTTCTTGGTTATTATCCCAATACGTGAACATTTTTATCCTTTTGGTGGGTGTGGACCGAAAAGTCAAATCCAAAGATTTTAATATTCTGACAATCAAATCAACGCTGAAAGAATACAAAGATTTCCCAATGATTAATTCATTGCACGCGTTCAGTGATATTTTCTTTACGCAATTTTTATTGTTTTGGATCATTTCAACCTATTTCGGAATTGCTGAATTAGGCTTGTTTGCAATGATGAATAAATATGTAAGAGCTCCAATTGTACTCGTTTCAACTTCTGTTTCTCAGTTGTTTTATGTGGAAGCAGGAAAAGCAATTAATGGAAATTATTCAATGGTACCAGTATTAAAGAAAACAGTTCGAACATCTATTTTATTTGCAATACCATTTGTACTTGTTGTCTTTTTCTTTGGACCGATTTTGTTCAAATGGTATTTAGGGGATGAATGGGAAATGGCAGGTTATTATGCGAGAAGTATTACGCCTTTACTCTTCTTTTATTTTATTATTTCACCAATTTCGGGCTTACCAATTTTAATGAATAAACAAAAATTTGCCTTTGTTTTTAGTGTCGTTGGTTACGCGTTGAGTGTATTTTCACTTTTTCTAGCAAGTTGGTTTGGTAAAGATTTCGGCAGCGCCTTGTGGTTTTATAGTGGTGCGTTTTGCATTTATAATATACTACTTTTGTATTGGTATTACACGATGATAAAAAAGCAAAATGCGGGTATTAATTAATGGTTTACCATTTTTCTGTGAACGGTTTGTAAAAGATCTAAAAGAATTTGACAAGGATTCTTCGTTTATTTTTTTGGATACCTACAATTCCAAGTTGGCGCAACTTAAATTTCTTTTCTTACTGCCATTTGCGGATTGTGTTATTTCATTTAATGGCGTTACAGATAGCAGCGGAAGCTTAAATTTTGTTGTTAAATGGAAGAAAAAACTGGTAATGCAATGGATGGGAACAGACGCTTTATTAGCAATGGAACGCTTCAAAAACAACACAATCAAGCGAGATTACATTGACAATTCCTATAATTTTGTTGATTCTAGTTGGCTAAAAGAAGAGGTTGAAAGTGTAAATGTTAAAACTGAATACTTGCATTTTAAATCGGTTGAAGTTTTTCCAGCTACCGAGAACTACGAGAAAATTGCAGCAGCAAGTTATATCGCTCAAAATCGTCAAGAATTTTACGGATTAAAACGGGTTGTTGCATTGGCAAAACGCTTTCCAGAAATTGACTTCAACATCTTTGGAATGGATCATTCTGAGATGGAACTACCTTCCAATGTTCAATTGCACGGATGGGTGGAAGGTCATGTTTTTAAAAAAGCAGTGAAAGAAACGCCGATCTTTTTGCGTTTGACAGATCACGATGGATTTTCAGTTGCGGCAATCGAAGCATTGAGTTATGGTGCCGAGGTATTGATGAGCTTACCGAGTGATTTAACGGCTATGGCTTCAAACGAGGAAGAAACGTATTTGGCAATGAAAAATGCAATACAGAAAGTTGAAAGTCGCGGTATGAAACCAAATTATGATACGATTGAATTGATAAAAACACGTTTTAATCGCGAGCGAATTATCACAACATATTTGCAGAAATTAAGAGAAATCTGTGGGAAATAAAAAACGAATAGCATTAATTACCACTTGGTTTCCTCCACAAAACAGTGTGGCAACGAACCGCATGTTGGCATTTGTTGAATACTTAAGTGCAGACTTTGAATTGGAAGTTTTTTGTTTAGACACGAATAATCATCGAGTAAAATGGAGTGAGAACGTAACCGTTCATTATTCAACTTCTTCATCCTTATTTGAAAAGTTGAAAGATTTACAAAGTGACGGACCGCTTTTACATAAAATCAAAGTTGGGACGCGTATCCTACTTTCCAAAATCATAAAAAATCCATTGATTAAATGGCAGAAAGCAAGTACAAACAAATTAATTGAACGTCACAAAATCGACAATTTTGATTTGATTATTAGCTCATTCAGTCCACAAGAAGCTCATTTGGTAGCAATTGAATTTTGTAAACAGTTCTCAACGATTCCTTGGATTGCAGACATGCGCGATGAAATGTCCGCTAATCCTTACATTGATCAAACAACAAAGGATAATTTAAAGGGAATTGAGAAAGAAGTAAATAAACACGCAACTTCAATATTATCGGTAAGTAAGCCAATTGTCGATGATTTTAAAAAGTTGTGTCCTGATGTACAGTTTTTTGAAGAAATTAGAAATGGCTTTAACCACGAAATTAAGTGTGATGTTAGTCAATTAACCAAGAATCAAGTCTTTACCTTGGGCTATTTTGGTACTTTTTATGGAACCAGAAAACCGAATGTTTTATTTGAAGCGTTGAAAGAGTTAAAATTGGAAAATGACGATTTTGATTTTAAAGTTGAAATAATTGGCGCACATCAAAATTATTCTGTTCCCACAGAAATAGCAGAAAAAGTTCATTTGTATCCAGCCTTGTCGTATTTAGATGCGATTAAAAAAATGGCTGAAATGGATTTAAATGTTCAGCTTCACCCGAGAAGTAAGCAAAAAGGAATATTTACAGGTAAATTGTTCGATTATATTTCAGTTCAAAAACCTGTATTGGCATTGGTCGATTCAGAAGACGTGGCGGCACAATTAATTCAAGAATTTTCGTGCGGTTACGTTGCTGAATTTTCTGAATTAGAGGAAAACAAGAAAATGCTCAAAAGCGCTTACGAAGATTGGAAAAACGGAATCATTCCACATGCTACTAACGAACAAGTGGAAAGTTTACACCGAAAAAAACAAGTTGAAAAACTAAAATCTTTAATTGATTCGATACTTGTGAGCAATCTATAGTTAACGACTTCCTTGTGGGCTAATTGTACTTTCGAATTTTGACTGTATCTTTGCTCCATTAATAGTTGGAAATAAAATCTAACAAAATCAAACGAATGAAAATTCTTCAAGTTGGATCTAATTCAATTCATGTTTCGTCCTATTTGGCGGCGATGTCAACTGATGATGCAACAAATTATTTGTTAACGGAAGAAGTTTGTTCATTTCCTGGTGTTGCTGCGAATGAAGTGATTAGTTTTCGTTCGTTAAATCCATTGAATCTGTTGAAATCATACAG
>JBDLVK010000001.1:0-16532 GCA_039804825.1 Bacteroidota bacterium | reverse complement strand
TAAATGCTGTTGCAAACAAAATTGTTCTTAGAATTTTTGCTGTTGCAAATAGAGATGAACCTTTTGTAAAATTAGTTGCTTAAAAATTTGGTTTTATCTTAGAATGCTCAGGGTCCTCAGGGTGCTCAGGGAATCACAAATCACGAATTATAAATCACCAATCACGAATCCTTTGTTTAGTTGTTCGCTAAGAACAACGCATTCACGAACAACAATTTACCGTTTTCCCAGAATCCGCGGAACAATGGATTGTCAACCATATAGATTAAACAGCCGCCGCCCATGTTTTCTTGTCCAACAACGAGTGATTTTGGTTGTGCTTTAATCGCTTCGCTACCTGCAAATCCTGCAATAAGTTGCGGTTTTTCTTCCATGTAGATGACATTCGCACCGTTTTCCAAGTATTCGTAAGCTGTGGCACTTAATTTCAACGAATAGTAGTTGTCTCCGTAACCAAAAGCCAATGGATTTGTTGTTTCTACTTTGCAGTTGAAAATGGCTCCTGTAATCGTTTGTTTGATGTACTCACGTTCTTGTGCATTGTAAGCGATGTGTGGATGCTCATGTTTCTCAGGATCGTTTTTCGCTTTGTCCTCGTCTTCGCTTTCTTCTTCCGTTGATTTCACTTTCAAGCCAAAACCATTTTCTGTTGTGAATTGACCCAAAGCTTCTCCCATTGCAATTACTTTTCCGCCGTTCGAAATCCATTCTTTAAACGTTCCAGCTGCTGCGCTATCACTCAATAAACTGTAATAGCCTTCAGGAACAATCAAAACAGAATACTTTGCCAATACTTCTTTTGAAAAATCGCCACTTTGAATCATCGAAATAGGGTAGTTTAATTGGTTTTCAAAGAAATACCAAACTTCTCCAACATTCAAGGAACTTGCTTCTTCACCCATCAATAAGGCTACTTTCGGCGCTTGAATTAACTTCACGCTCGAAGAGCCGAAATCGTTTCCTTTGTCAACCATACCAGTAGGAGTAGGCGTCAATTGCACTTGTTGTTCATTCGCCAATTGGATCAAATCTCCTGGGAATTCTGCGTACGCTTTGTTATCTCCTTTTGTAATGATCAAGGTTCCTTTTTCGTACTTGATTCCATTCAATTCGAACGCATTTTCAGCGTAACGCACACGCATTCCTTTTTGCAATAAACTCGTCAAGAAACGTGCATCTTTCATGCTGTTCCAATCTGCTAAGTACGCATAAGCTCCTTTCACAGCTTCATTTTTCACAAGGTTCGGTTCAATTGCTTTTCCTGCAACTAAACTCTCTGAAGCAATCGCTTCCAATCCATACGCATACGGCAATGACCAAGCGGTAATATCATACGTCAAGGAATCTGTCAATTTTGTGCGTGGTTCAAACAAGACATTCACCAAGGTTCCTTTTAATTGGTTGGTACTAATAACAATGTGTTTGTCTGTCGCTTTTAGTGTTCCAGCAGCGTTCTTCTTGTAATCAAAACCTTTCACAGTTGCTCCAGTTCCGGCAGAATACGAAATTTTATGCGCATCCAATAATTTGCACAAAGCCGCAAGATTGTCTTGGTTTCCGCCAACAACGAAACTTTTGTATTTGTAATTTTTGTTTTGTGCGAAATTCTTGAATTCTGAAATCAATTTTTTGTTTTGCTCATAGGCATATTCAACTGTCGATAAACCTGCGATGTGGTGATGTTGCACACGATCAACCAAATTAATTGTATCGCCGTCGTTATTGACAACACCCAATCCACCGCGACCTGAACCACCTTGTTCATACGTCATTCCGATGGCACCGTTGTAAGTCGGGTAGGTATCACCGTAACTTGGGTACAACAAGTCGAAAATTTCACGTGTAAAATAGAACCAAGCGTTTTGATCAAAGTGTTTCGCATTGTTCTTTCCAACGCCATTTTGAAACTCGCGTTGCCATGGTGTAATTACTTCATGATACGGTTCTGCTGCTGGAGCGAAATAGTACGGATCATCCATTCCTTGTTCGTGGAAGTCAACGTGTACGTGAGGCAACCAAAGATTGTACAAAGCAATGCGCTGTTGTGATTCAACTTGTGTCAACCACGCCCAATCACGGTTCAAATCGAATAGATAATGATTCGGACGACCAGAAGGCCACGGTTCGTTGTGTTCAATTGATTCGCGGTTCGCATTTAAATCGTTGTTGACGTATTGATTGTACCAGTTGACGTAGCGATCGCGGCCATCAGGATTGATACAAGGGTCTAAAATTACCAAGGTATTTTTCAACCAATCTTGTTTCTCTTTGATTAACTCATAGGCTGTTTGCATCGCTGCTTCTGTTCCAGCACTTTCGTTCCCGTGAACATTGTAGCTCAACCAAACGATTGTCACCTTTTCATTCGTACTTAAATCGCTATGTTGCTTGCGGATTTCGTCCAGGTTTTTCAAGTTTTCTTCACTCGAAATGTAGGCGACAATTAAATCGCGGTGTTCGTTTGTTTGACCGTATTTTTCGACTTTTATTGAACTCGAAGCATTTTTCTCCAATTGCTCAAAATAATCCACGACTTGGTGGTGACGCGAGAAATACGTTCCCAAGGGATATCCAAAGTATTGTTCTGGCGATTGTAGCGTTTGACCGTTAACAGAAAAAGTTGCTAAGGCAAGAAGTGCAAAAAACGAACGTAATAACATTCAACTAAGATTTAGAATTTGTCCAAATCTAATGAATTGTTTTTAGAAATCCTTAAATGATGCCTTTCACACGCAAGAATTCCTCCAAAGCTTCTAAGTCGGAATACAACACTTCTCTGGCTTTACTTCCTTGGAACGGACCGATGATGCCCAATCCTTCTAATTGGTCAACGATACGGCCTGCGCGGTTGTAGCCCAATTTCAATTTGCGTTGCAATAAACTTGCTGAACCTTGTTGATTCGATACAACGATTCGAGCAGCGTCCGCAAACATTGGATCAATTTCATTCATGTCCATATCGCCATTTCCTTCGCCGCCTTCACCAACATATTCTGGCAATAAGAACGCATCTGGATAGGCACGCTGTTCACCAATGAACGAACAAATATCTTCTACCTCAGGCGTGTCCACGAATCCACATTGTAAACGTTTCACATCTGATCCTGTTGAAATCAACATATCTCCACGTCCAATCAACTGATCTGCTCCTGAAGTGTCCAAAATGGTACGCGAATCGATTTTTGACAATACTCTAAACGCAATACGCGCTGGGAAATTGGCTTTAATCATCCCCGTAATGACGTTTACGGATGGACGCTGCGTTGCAACAATCAAGTGGATTCCAACAGCACGTGCAAGCTGAGCAATACGCGCAATAGGATGTTCGACTTCTTTTCCTGCGGTCATGATTAAATCGGCGAACTCATCAATCAACACAACAATGTATGGCAAGTAACGATGTCCTTTTTCTGGATTCAATTTGCGGGAAATGAACTTCGCGTTGTATTCCTTAATCGTACGCATACCAGCATCTTTCAGCAATTCGTAGCGATCATCCATTTCAATACATAAGGAATTCAAGGTGTTGACCACTTTCGATGTATCGGTGATAATTGCATCGCCTTCACCCGGTAATTTTGCCAAGAAGTGACGCTCGATTTTATTGTACAGCGTTAACTCCACTTTTTTCGGATCGACCAAAACGAATTTAACTTGTGCTGGGTGTTTTTTGTAGAGAATGGAAATCAAAATGGCATTCAAACCAACTGATTTACCTTGCCCTGTTGCACCTGCTACCAACAAGTGAGGCATTTTCGTTAAATCGAAGGTGAAGGTTTCATTTGTAATTGTTTTTCCCATTACGATTGGCAATTCGGCGTCTGAGTTTTGGAATTTCTCAGAAGCAATCAACGAACGCATGCTCACCATTTCTGGGTTCGAATTAGGTACCTCAATACCAATTGTTCCTTTTCCTGGAATTGGCGCAATGATACGAATTCCAAGTGCACTCAAGCTCAAGGCAATATCATCCTCCAAGTTTTTGATTTTGGAAATACGCACACCTGGCGCAGGAACAATTTCATATAATGTCACCGTTGGACCAACTGTCGCTTTGATTTTTGCAATGTCAATTTTATAGTGCGACAAGGTTTCAACAATTCTGTTTTTGTTGTCTTCTAATTCTTGCTTGTTGACAGAAACGCCATTCGAACCGTAATCTTTCAATAAATCAATTGACGGAAGCACGTAACTTGCTAAGTCTAATTTCGGGTCGTAATCACCGTATTCCTTGCGCAAACTATCCAAATCATCGTCGTTCAATAATTCATCTGGCGCAGCAACATCCACTGAAAACCCTTCACTTCCCAAATCTGGTGTGACAGGGACAAATGCTGCTTCTTGCGGAACATCTACTTCGAAATCATCATCATCGTCCATTGAAGGAGCAGGATCTTTCACCGTAATGATCAATTCAGATTCATCAAATTCAAACGCATCATCATCGTCTTCTTCTTCGATCTCTTCCTCTTCGTCTTCATCGAAATGAACTGGCGTTGAAACAAAATCCTTTTCAATTTCTTCATCCTTGATGGTGTTCACCACGCGCAAATCGTTGATTCCAGCTGAAGAGAAGCGATTTTCTTCGACAACTTCTTCTTCATCCTGTTCTTTCGCTCCAAAGAAACGATCGAAAAGTGCTTTGAAATTTGGGTTGAACAGAATAACAGAAACGATATAGCCCAAAACGCCAATAAAAATCAAGGATCCGAAACGTCCGAGCGATAACGAAAGCCATTGATTGATGTAGTAACCAAATGATCCACCCAAGTAGTTCACTGCTCCAGCAAAATAGCCTAGGAAAATGGAACTCCAAACCATTAGCAAGGTAACACGCGCATATGACTTTTGAATCGGCGCTATCGTAACGTTGAATAAGATTTTAACACCAGAAATAAAGAGCAAGAAAACGATTCCGAATGAGGACAAACCAAACCATTTGAAAATCATTAAGTGGGAAGTCCACGCACCGAATTTACCTAACCAATTGGCAACAGGTTCTTCACCTTCTTCGAATAAAAATTGGAATAATCCTTTGTCGATGACGCGGTCTTGATCTTGCGTCCAAGTAAAAATGTAGGAAAAACACGCTAAAAACAGGTAGAACGAAAACAGCACCAACAAGGCACCAACAGTTGATTTCACTTTCTTTTTATCGAAACGCGTTGAAAGTCCCTCAATGGGATTTTTCATCTTCACTTTTTCTTTCGGAGCCGCAGTTTTCGGAGCTTTCACCTTTTTCTCGGTTTGCTTCACTTCCGGTTCTTCAATGATATTTTCTTTCGGTTTATATTCGTTTTCCGCCATTTCTTGATAGAATATCTTACGAAGATAAACAGGATTAGGGCAGTTTTCTTGATGAAACTCAGTAAGTATAAACAGTCAAATGTTTATTAACTAGACGCTCCGCGTCAGGGCGCACACCATGCAATATACATAAATCGAATGAACAGCTGTTAACTGATTGCACGATTTCAATCCATTAAATAAAAATGTTTTCTCTTACTTTTTTCAAGAGCTAAAAAAGTAAGCAAAAAGAGCCCTGCGCTGTGCATAATTCGCTTACCCATAAATGCCTTATTCAGAAAATTTGAAAAACTCCTCACCGCCGCAGCGGATCGTCAAACAGTTCCAAATTTCATCTGAATTTCAGCATATGGGTCCCAAGCAAATTATACAATGCGCTATCTGATCCTCATAACAAGTACTATTTCTTGTGAAGGGAGAGCCCTGCGCAAATGTCACTTAAAACAATTATTTATAGGACTTTGAAAAATAAGCTATCAAAAAAAGCATCATATTTAGTACAGTTTTTAGGGCATCATTTTTAATGCTAACATATAAACAGGATGTTTTTCAATAGCCTCCATTACTCATGTGGATGCTCGCCTTCGGGCTCATCGGGATTGAAGTTCATGATTTCGTCCATGAATTGATCGAAGGTCACTTTTTTGAAGTCGGAAGGAATGCCGAATAAATCGTGTTCGGGCTTCATTGTTTCCATGGAAGTAAGCGTGTAGACAAAGATTCCATCGACTGTCACCACATAGTATTGCGCCAACAATCCAGGGAAATTAGTAAAAGCGTTCAAGTACTTGTTGCTCGTTTTTTTGAAGTAGAGAAATTCCATTGGTTCTTCAAAGGCTGAATGCGTTACCATTAAGCGATTTGCCTTCAATCCAGCAATTTTTCGTTTGCCCCATTTCTTTTTGAATTGGTAAGGAAAACTATCCACTTTTTGCGTTGAGTGATCGGTTTGAATCGCATAATTGTTAATCGGTGTTTCCAACAAAAGGTACGATTTATTCAATACCATGTGTTTGATCAGCACTTGATTCCCTAATTGATCCGTCGAGTTTTCAATGCGCAGCAAAGTATCGTTGGTATAAATCACCATTTCTTTGTCGGGAATCATTCGGCGCAAGGAAGTATCCATGATTTGAATGTGGTACACCAATTTTCCTTGAAAGGGAAGTTGTTCTTGTGCGAAGGCCGTTGACAGGGCGAAAATAAACAGGATCAAAAGTGTACGCATGGCTACTAAATTTGCTTCGAAATTACTAAGATTTTGGGAATAACGAGAATTGGGGGAGATTGATACGGTTTATTGTTTTTAACTCCATGTTCTTATTCCCCCTTCACGCTTGGAAATAGATTGATTTTCGGAATTCGATGCCGTTTACTGTTCTATTTTGGTTTATCAATCACGAATTATAAATCATGAATCCTCAATCCATCGGCTCATTTCATTTAAAATTGTAATTTTGCGCCACATCTTATTTTATGAAGAAAGAACTTACGTTTATCGTCAATCGATCTGAGATAACTGCAGGTACACGCGGTGCATCTTTAGGACCAGATGCCATCTTCGCAGCAGCAAGGACCAAGAAAAGCTTGTTGTTTGGTGCATATCCAATCATCGAATTGCCGAATTATAATAACTTATTGGATCAACCGGTGAAGCATCCGTATGCAAAGCGCATTGATGGACTTGTAAAGGTTTTCAATGATGTGTCGAACCAAATTAGTGAAACTTTACAAGCAGGTAAATTCCCGTTTGTGTTGGCTGGAGATCACGGTTCTGCAGGTGGTACAATCGCTGGAATTAAAAAAGCATTTCCAGATAAACGCTTAGGAGTTGTGTGGATCGATGCGCATGGTGATTTACATACGCCATTCACAACGCCTTCTGGAAACATGCACGGAATGCCTTTGTCGACAGCCTTGAACGAAGACAATCTCCCATGCAAAATTAACGAGGTTGAAGCGGAATCAATCGAATTGTGGAATCAGCTGAAAAACACAGGTGTTGCAGGACCGAAACTAGAAGCGAAAGATTTGGTGTTTATTGCCGTTCGCGATACAGAGCCTGAGGAAAATGCCTTGATGGCGCGATTGAACATCAAGAATTACACGGTTGCAGAAGTGAATTCGGAAGGAACGGAAGCAGTAGCGAATAGCGTGTTGCACCGCTTGAAAGACTGTGATATGATTTACATTTCATTCGATGTGGATTCGATGGATCCAAAAGCAACATCGTATGGAACTGGTACGCCAGTGAAAAATGGCTTAATGCCGAAACAAGCACGTGAATTGTTAACGCATCTTACTTTGTCTTCGAAGACGGTTTGTGTGGAATTTGTGGAAGTGAATCCGTGTTTGGACGAAAAATTAAATAGAATGGGTGAGGTAGCTTTTGAATTGATTGAAAGCCTTGTCACCACAATGAATAAATAACAATGGAAAATACAATTAAGGAATTATTAGTAGCCAATTCAAACGAATTATTTGGATTGCAAATTGACGCAAATCTGGTTCAATTTCAAAAAACACGTAAAGAAGTTGAAGGAGATTTAACGTTGGTAATATTTCCTTTTGTGAAACTCTTGCGCTGTGCTCCACAAGAGGCAGGTGAGAAAATCGGTCAATTCTTAGTTGACAAAATGACGGAAATCGAACGATTTGAAGTAGTAAGCGGATTCTTGAATTTGTCTATTGCTTCGGATTATTGGATTTCACAATTAAACGCAATTACGTCTGTTGCTTCGTATGGTTATGCAGCAGCAAATTCGAAACCAACGGTGATGGTGGAATATTCTTCACCAAACACAAATAAACCTTTGCACCTTGGACATTTGCGTAACAATTTCTTGGGCTATTCTGTTTCTGAGATCTTAAAAGCGAATGGACATAAAGTCATCAAAACGCAAGTGATCAACGACCGTGGAATTCACATCTGCAAAAGCATGTTGGCGTGGGAGAAATTTTCGCCTTTGAATGAAAAAGGTGAACGTGAAACACCAGAAAACACTGGTTTGAAAGGTGATAAATTGGTGGGTAAATACTACGTCGAATTCGACAAACAATTCAATGCTGAAGCGAAAGCAATCATCGCTGAATGGGAAGCTGGTCAATTCGATGGCTTTGCTCCTGAAATCAAAGCTGAATTTGAGCGTTTGACAGAAGCGAAAGCAGGTAAAGATGAAAAAGCGGTAAAAGGCCTAGACGATAAAATCAAAGATTTAGCGAAAAATCAAACGTCCTTGTTGCAAGAAGCCAAAGACATGTTGGTGAAGTGGGAAGCGCGTGATCCGCAAGTTTATTTGTTGTGGACAACCATGAACAATTGGGTGTACGAAGGTTTCGACGTGACGTACAAAGCTATGGGCGTTGATTTTGATACTTTGTATTATGAATCTGAAACCTTCTTGTTAGGAAAAGACATCGTGTTGGATGGTCTGCAAAAAGGTATTTTTTACCGAAAAGACGATGGTTCCGTTTGGATCGATTTGACGACGGATGGTTTGGATGAAAAATTAGTGCTTCGTTCGGATGGAACTGCGGTTTACATGACACAAGACATTGGAACGGCAGTCGATCGATTCAAGGATTATCCAGATTTAAGCAGTATCATTTACACGGTTGGAAACGAGCAAGATTACCATTTCAAAGTGTTGTTTTTGATCTTGGAGAAAATGGGCTTCAATTGGGCGAAAAATTGTGCGCACCTTTCGTACGGAATGGTGGATTTACCTTCTGGGAAAATGAAATCGCGCGAAGGAACTGTTGTTGACGCCGATGATTTAATGGCGGATGTTGTTGCAGCAGCTACTGAAATGACGCAAGAACGTGGACATTTGGAAGGAATGTCTGACGAAGAGAAATCGAAACTGTTCAACCTAATTGGGATGGGCGGATTGAAATATTACTTGTTGAAAGTGGATCCTAAAAAACGCATGATGTTCAATCCTGAAGAATCGATTGAATTGAATGGGAATACTGGTCCGTTTATTCAATATGCACACGCACGCATCAAGTCATTGTTGACGAAATCGGGTAGTGCTGCAAATTCAACTGTTTCAGCATCTGTGTTGCAAGAAGTTGAGAAGGACATCATTAAATTATTGGTTGAATTCCCAAGTGTGATTGCTGAAGCAGGTCGTGATCAATCGCCTGCTGTCATTGCGAATTTCACCTTTGAATTGGTAAAAGCTTACAATCATTTCTATCAATCCGTTCCGATTTTAATCGAACAAGACGAAAACTTGAAAGAAATGCGTTTGGTTTTAAGTGCGAACGTTGCCAAAGTCATTGATTTAGCGATGCGTTTGTTGGGGATTCAGGTGCCTGAGCGCATGTGATATGAAAGATTCGAGATTCGAGACCACTTCGTTGCGAGATTCGAGACTAAGCTCTCGATTCTCAGTTCTCGATTCTCGGTTCTCGGTTCTCGATTCTCAGTTCTCGGTTCTCGGTTCTCGGTTCTCGGCTCTCGGCTCTCGGCTCTCAGTTCTCGACTCTCGATTCTAGAGAAAATCCAAACAACGGCAATCCTGCGCTATTCTTCACATTTCCTAACTGAAAGTTTTTAAAACAGTAGCGCACTGCAAGGGGTTGTGTTACTTCAGGAGCTTCAACGCGTAATGTTTTGCGATCTTCACTCAATGTTGCCTTTGCAGGGTAAAAAACTTCATCTTTCCCTGCGATTTCAAAACCTCTGTAGTATTCCATTGGTTGAATTCCATCGTAAAGGTTGTCGAAGTACAACACGATTGCGTTCTCTCGGAAAAGGTAAGAAGCAATGGAAGGTGAAAGCGCTTGAATAGCCGAATGATTGTACGTGTTCATTAGTGCATAATTGGCCAAGCGCATTCCAATTTCTTTCTTTTTAGCCGGATGAATAATGTTCAATTCTTGTTCACTGACAAGGTCATTCGTTCCAATGATGCCAACATTGTTATTCTTCTTCGCTACATTGAATTGAGCAGTTCTTAGATAAGCAGAATTTAGTCCATTGTCGTAATTATAAGGAGCAATTTCCACAATGAAGAAAGGTAAATCGCCTAAATTCCATTCATTGCGCCACAATTGAATCATTTTTGTGAGTTTGGCTTCGTAAGTACCATAACGTTCCGTACTTCCTTCACCTTGGTACCAACAAAATCCTTTTATCGTATAATGACGCAGGGGATGAAGCATACCGTTGTACATAATCCACGGTTTCTTCCAGTTCTCGTCGGCAGCATAACTTCTATTCAAATCCATGTCCGTATAGGATTGAACAATTTCTTTGGGTAACCAACCTTCAACGGAAGAACCTCCCCAACTTGAATTGATGATTCCCACTGGAACATTCAATTTTTCTTTTAGGTGTTTTGCGAAAAAATAGGCTGTTGCACTCAAGTTGGCAATGTTTTGTTTGCTTGGAACTTGCCATTTTCCTTCACACTGTTCAACGGGAGATTCTTGCGGATTGCGTTTTACCGTTAACATGCGAAATCCTTCTTCACTTTCGAAATTTTTGATAATGCTATCACCGCCTTCAATTGGTTGGTTTTTGAATCCTTTCAATGGCATTTCCATGTTCGATTGTCCCGAGCAAAACCAAACTTCTCCAATTAAAACATCTTCCAGTTTGTGCGTTAATCCTTCTTTAAACGTAATCGTGTGCTTCGTGAAACTTCCTTCAGGCGTTTGAATGAGTACTTGCCAATTGCCGTCTTTATCGGCGCGCACATGATAGGTTCTTTTTGACCATGAAACGTTGATTTTCACCAACTTTTTCTTGTTCGCTTTTCCCCACAATTTCACTTTTGTGTTTTGTTGCAAAACCATGTGGTCGCTCAACGCATCAGGTAATTCAACGTTGGCGAATAAACCAACTTGAACGAAAAGTACGAATATGAAAAGAAGGAAACGCATGTTATTCGAGTCTGAAATTGATTGATAGTTGATAATAGGATGAGGCGGTTGCGAATTGTTCATCATCAATAGCCAGCACCCAATTCGGCATTTCTTTGATCAATCGTAATGCTTCTTTGTCGCATTCTGGGCAACCGGGAACTCCTCGTACTATTGTAACAGAGGAGATTGAACCGTCTGGATGAACAAGAAATTTGAGGTAGCAGCTACCTTGAATGTTATTTTCCAAGGCAACTTGAGGATATTTCATATTTGACATGAGGTAATGATTAAATTCTTTCATTCCCCCCGGAAACGCAGCTTGTTGAAAAAAGGGAAAATGTGTTGTGTCTTTTCCATCAGTTCCAAAACACTTGCCTTCAATTAACTTTCCATTGCAGAACACATCAACGCGTTTCACCGTTCCATTTGGATAATAACCAATTAAGGTGTCATCGTAATTGTTCAAATGGTATGAACCTTTAGCTTTCAGTGCTCCGTTTGGGTAGAATTTTTCAAACGGACCTTCGAGATTGCTTAAATAGACATTTTGGGTTTCCTTCAACCGTTCCAGTGAATCATAGATTTTTCGCACCGAATATTTATAAGGAAAAAGCGATTGATCGTGAATAGATTCAGACGCTAAAGTTCCATTCATGCGAAAGGATTGAACGGTTTGGATGGTTTTGGGTCCTTCAAAACTGTAAATAATTTCTCGGTAACCAACAGCATTGATTGAATCGCAATCTTCGTTGTTTTTGTTGAAATAGGTTCTGCCTGGGTTGATTTGACCAAAGGAAGTTGAACTGAAAAACGCACAGATAATAAGTGCAGACAGCAACTGAACGGTTTTACTCCATAAACGCATACATCAAAATGTTTGCACCCATTTGTAAGGCTTGTGTTCTTTTTTCTGGTGGATCGTTGTGAACAGGTTGATCTTCCCAACCATCACTTAAATCTGTTTCGTAGGTGTACAAACACACAAGGCGTCCGTTTTCAATGATTCCAAATGCTTGTGGGCGCTTACCATCGTGCTCGTGAATTTTTGGTAAACCATTGAAATCGTATTTTTGATGGAAAATTGGATGATCAAAAGGCAATTCAACCAATTGATTATTTGGAAAGACCTTTTTCAACTCAACACGGATAAATTCATCCATCCCGTAATTGTCATCGATGTGTAAAAATCCACCAGCCAATAAATATGTTCTCAAATTTTCTGCTTCAGCACTCGAAAACACAACGTTTCCGTGTCCTGTCATGTGCACCATTGGGTATTGAAACAAATCAGTACTTCCAACTTCTACATAGGGAACATCTTTGGAAATATTCGTTCCCAAATTTTGATTCGTGTAGGCAATTAAATTCGGCAAAGCAGTTGGATTCGCATAGTAATCTCCACCTCCCGAATATTTCATTACCGCCAATTGATAGGTTCCTTGTCCAAAAACAACTCCTGCCATCAATGCCAATGTGAATGTAAGTATGTGTTTTAGTTTCATTACGTTATTTAATTTTTACGATTTTTTCGGTACGCGATAAATCGACGTACCTACAAAAAAATCTATTTTCTTCTCGACTCTCGGTTCTCGATTCTCGATTCTCAGCTCTCAGTTCTCGATTCTCATTTTCGCCGTCATCACCGCATACAATCCAGCTGTTTCCGTTCTCAAACGATTTTCACCTAAAGTTATTGTTTTATATCCATTCTTCAAAGCGAAATCGACTTCTTCCAAGGTGAAATCGCCTTCTGGACCAATCAATATTGGACAAGCTGTTGAAGTGAATTGTGCTTGAAGTGTATCTTTTGGTGCATCGTAACAATGAGCAATTAATCCATTCGGATGCGCTTGTATAAAGTCTTTGACTGCTGTTAATGCGTTTAATTTCGGCAAGTACATGCGTTTTGATTGCTTCATCGCTGAGATTAGAATTTTCTCAAAACGATCTTCCTTCGTTTGCTTGCGTTCATTGTTCTTGCACAATAAAAGCGTGATTTCTGTCACACCAATTTCAGTTGCTTTTTCCAAAAACCATTCAATGCGATCATTCATTTTAGTTGGAGCAATCGCAATGTGAATTGAATAGGAGGGAGCCGCTTCCGTTTTTACCGAAAGAATTTCCAAACGGCATTTTTTTGGATTCGCTTCGGTGATTTTCGCTGTGAATTCACTTCCCAATCCGTTGACAATTGCTAATTCATCGCCCACTTGCATGCGCAATACGCGACACGCATGTTTTGATTCTTCTTCTGAAAGAATATGCTCTTTAGCATCAATAGCAATTGTTGAATCGTAGAATAAACGCATCAGTGTAATAAACGATAAATCATTTCTTTCATCAAATCGCCTTGCGTGAAAGCCCCAGAGTTTCCAACGCCTTTGGATTTTAAATCGTATTCGTGTAAGATCGCAATGTTTGCAGCAATCTTCTTCGGATTGAACACTTTCGACGCATTGACCAATTCTCCAGCAACAAAAGGATGAACTTTTAATGCACTTGCCACCCCTTCTTTTGATTTGACCGGAAGAAAATGAATGCGCATCAATTGTGAATAGAATTTAAACACCGTTGAAATCACCATGATAATGTCTGCCGCTTTTGGATTGTGATCAAAATAATCGACAATTTTAAACGCTTTTGGAACATCGCGAACAGCCATTGCATTCGTTAATTCGAAGACATTGTAATCTTTTGAAATCCCGATGTTCTCCTCGATGTGAATGTCGTTGATGGTCGTTCCTTTTTCCAGTAAAATCGCCAATTTGTCAATTTCATTCACAATGCGACCCAAGTCCGTTCCTAAGAATTCCGCCAAGAGCATGCATGCTTTCGATGTAATTCCAAATCCAGTTGATTTAACATAGGCTTCAATCCAACCCACCAATTGGTAGTCGCGAACTTTATCAGATTTAAAAACAATTCCATTTTTCGCCGCTGATTTCATCAACTTCTTTCTGGAATCGTAGGTTTTGTATTTGTAATTGACTACGAAAATGGTCGTATCGGAAGGATGTTCGAAATAATCCTCCAACTTATCCATGTCCTTGAAATCTTGTGCTTCCTTCAAAATGACCAACTTGCGTGCAGCCATCATCGGGTAGTTTTTCAATTCAGAAATCAAACTTAAGGCTTCCGCATCCTTTCCATATAAAATGGTTTGGTTGAAGTCGCGCTCGTGTTCCTCCAAGGCATTTTCGATAATTACACGTGTAATTTCATCAATAAAGTAGGCTTCTTCCCCGTGAAGGAAATAGATTTTTTCTAGCTTTCCAGCTTGAATTTCTTTTATGATGAGTTTGTAATCCATTAATTATGTTGTTCCCAGATTTGAACCAATTCAATTAAAGTATTCACTGCTTTTTGCATGTCTTGAACGCTCACATATTCGTGACGCGAATGAATCGCCATTTCACCTGTAAAGATGTTTGGACAAGGCATTCCCATGAACGAAAGACGAGAACCATCTGTTCCACCACGAATGATCATTGGACGTGGTTCAACTCCAGCTTTCTTCATCGCTTCAATCGCATATTCTGTTACGAAAGGAACCGTTTGAAGCACTTCTTTCATGTTTCTATATTGCTCAGTGACTTCGAATTCGTAGGAAATTCCGTTGTATTGTTCGATCACCATTTTTAGGATGTTTTCCAAGCGATTTTCGTATTCACCCAACTTTTCAGTAATGTGATCACGAATGATGAAGGTAACTGTTGCTGTTTCCAATCCACCTTCAAATGAAACGGGGTGCACAAATCCTTCACGATCTTGTGTTGTTTCAGGCGACCATTTATCTTTTGGTAAAGCTGTCACAAATTCAGCAGCCACTTTCAAGGCGTTGACCATTTTATTTTTTGCATAACCTGGATGCGCACTAACTCCGTGAATTGTTACTTTAACAGCGTCTGCCGAGAACGATTCATCTTCGATATCACCTAATTTTCCACCGTCCAAGGTATAACCGTAATCAGCATTTAATTTTTTCATATCCAATTGCTCAACACCGCGACCAACTTCTTCGTCTGGTGTGAACAAAATACGAATTGGACCATGTTTCACTGCTGGGTTTTGCGTTAAATACGTCGCTAAATCCATAATAATCGCCACACCTGCTTTGTCATCTGCTCCAAGAAGAGTCAAACCACTTGCTGTAATGATATCGTCTCCGATTTTCGTTGCTAAATATGGGTGACGCTCAGTTGTAATTACTTGTGTTTCATCGTCTGGTAAAACAATTGGTGTTCCATCGTAGTTGCGGTGAACAAGCGGTTTAACTCCTGTTCCACTGCAATCAGGCGCCGTGTCCATGTGCGAACAAAAACAAACTGTTGGTAAATCCGAACGATCACTGTTGGAAGGAATTGTTGCGTAAACATAGCCCCATTCGTCCATTTCGGCATCTTGAATGCCCAATTCTTTTAACTCATCCAAAAGCACTTTTGCCAAGTCTTTTTGTTTCATGGATGATGGAAAAGAGGTTGAATTTGGGTCAGCTGTTGTGTCGATTTGCACGTATTTAATGAATCGTTCTTCTACGGTATACCTGTGATTGCTCATATTGTTTTTTTCTAAGAGTTTCAAAGATACTAATTTGTTCGAAGTTGAAATCGAATGTTGATAAATCAAAAAAGGCCTTTCATTCGAAAGACCTTTTCATATACTTGATTCTAAATTTCTTAGATAATCTCGTTTGCTGCGAAATGGAATTTACCTTCGATTTCAGCATTTTCGTTAGAATCAGAACCGTGAACTGCGTTACGTCCTTTAGACTCAGCGTAATATTTACGGATTGTTCCTTCAGCTGCTTCAGCAGGATCAGTAGCACCGATCAACGTACGGAAATCAGCAACTGCATTTTCTTTTTCAAGAATAGCTGCAACGATAGGACCAGAAGTCATGTACTCAACTAATTCACCATAGAATGGTCTTTCAGCGTGAACTTCGTAGAATTTTTGTGCTTGCTCAGTAGTTAATTGAGTCAATTTCATTGCTTTAATTGAGAATCCAGCTTGGATGATCATGTCGATGATTTTACCAGTGTGTCCGTTTTCTAACGCATCTGGTTTCAACATTGTAAATGTTCTATTAGTTGCCATTTTTCTTGTGTATTTCTAAAATTTGGGTGCAAAGATACACATTTAATTGTAAAAGTCCGATTTGAAGCAGAATGTCATTGCTTTCTCTCGAAGTTCGTATATTTGGACAACGAAAATCGAAGATGGAAACCTTAGAGAAGTTTTTTAGTGGAATAGATCCTGTACTTGCAGCCTTGATTGCTACGACATTCACTTGGTTGGTTACAGCAGCTGGTGCAGCTTTGGTGTTCTTTTTTAAAACAATGCACCGTG